>DAOUAB010000149.1:0-33356 GCA_034434015.1 Anaerolineales bacterium | reverse complement strand
GTGCGCCGGCCGCGCCCGGCCGGGCGCGGCCGCCCCCCTCAGACGATGACCGGGCCGTGCGTCACGGGCGCGTACGCCACGCCCACCGCATGCACGCTCACCTCGCG
Organism: Anaerolineales bacterium; assembly: GCA_034434015.1. Classification (GTDB taxonomy): domain Bacteria; phylum Chloroflexota; class Anaerolineae; order Anaerolineales; family UBA6663; genus SpSt-583. The sequence continues at coordinate 33,249 of DAOUAB010000149.1, read as the reverse complement.
CTGGCCGCCCGCCGGCCCCAGCGGGAACAGTAGCACCTGGTCCTCGTCCTTCTTGATCACGGCCGCCAGTTTCTCGATCAGCGCCGCCCGCTCCCGGTCGTTCAGCTCGCAGCGGAAGACCGAGTATTGCAGGTGGTCGCCGTGGCCGCGCATCAGCTTGAAGACGCGCCGCCAGCGCTTGTCGTCGCGCACGTCGTAAGTCACCACGTAGAGCAGGCGCATGCCGCCCTCCCGCCTCAGCGCGTCAGAAAGGCCGGGTACTCGCTCAGTTCGCCCGTCAGCAGACGGCCCACCAGGCGCGTCTGCACCTCGAAGACGCGCCGGTAACTGATGCGGTAGCCGAAGATCGGGTGGGTGATGAGCGTGTCCAGCCGCTGTTCGTAGGCGCGCAGGAACTTCTTGCGGCCGTCCGGCGTCAGCGCGCACGCCGGCCCCCGCTGCAGGAAGTCCGCGGCGGTCAGCAGGCCGTTGTTGATCACGCTCAACACCACCGAGTCCGCCACCAGCGGCCGGAACTCCTCCATCAGGTCCAGCGCCAGCGACGGCCGCCCGTAGCGCGGCTGGTGGAAGAAGCCCAGGAACGGGTCCAGGCCCACCAGCAGGGCCGTGACCGTGAACTCCTTGGCCAGCAGGGCGTAGGCGAAGGAGAGCAGGGCGTTCACCGGATCGCGCGGCGGCCGGCGGTTGCGGCCGTTGAAGTCGAAGGCCCAGCGGTTGGGCGCCGCCGACTCGCCGCCGGCGGCGCGGTTCTTCAGCAGGCCGCTGAAGACGGAGAAGTACTGTTTGGCGGCCAGGGCCTCCACGCCGAAGAGCGAGCCGGCGCTGGCCGTCCGCTCGGCCTGGCGGGCCAGGTCCAGCAGGCCGTCCACCACTTCGCGCGGCGGCTCGGGGTGGTTGCGCATCACCAGGGTCCGGCAGTTGCGGATCTTGGCGGCGATGAAGCCGCGCGCCAGCGCCAGGCTGCGCGCCGGGTCGTCGGCGGCCCGGAACTGGGCCTGGCGCAGTTCCACGTTCTTGTGGCTCATGCCGTGCGCCAGGCCGTGGAACCAGCCGCCGGTGGTGAAGAAGGCCACCGGGATGTCGCGCTCCACCAGCTCGGTGAGCGCCTGGGTGCTGATCTGCACGCTGCCCAGCAGGGCCACGTGCGAGGTCTCGAACAGCCGGCTCTCGCCCAGCTTGCGGTCCTTCAGCCAGGCCTCCAGCACCTCGCCGCTCTTGCCCACCCGCGCGCCCTGCTCCTGGACGTAGAACGGCAGGGCGTCGTCGCGGGCCGGCATCAGCCGGCGCACCCGCTCTTCGGCCTCGCCGGCCGCGTCGCCGGCCTGCAGGACGCGGGTCTCGTCCGGCAGGCAGATGGGGGCCAGCGAGCAGCGCGGGCACTTGGGGCTGTCCACCAGCGGCGGCGGGAGCCGGCCGGCGGCCGCCATCGCGCGCAGGTCCCGGACGATCTCGCGCGTGCGCGCGACCAGGGCCTCGTCGAAGGCCACCGGCACGCGGGTCTTGCTCTCGCTGTAGTAGATCACGCCGCCGTCGGCGCGGTAGCCGTTGGCGCGCAGGACCAGGCCCTGGGCGCAGAGCTGCACGCGGTCGGTCTCCCAGGCGCCGTCGGGCAGGTCCGGCGCCGGCCCGCGCTTGTAGTCCACGGGGGTCACCGTCTGCCCGTCGCCTTCCAGCAGGTCAATGCGCGCGGTCAGCGCCTCCTCCGGGGCGGAGAGCCAGACCGAGCGGGCGTGGATCGTCTCCGGCTCGCCCCCGCCCTCCGCCCCTCGGCCGTCGGGGGCGGGGAGCGGGCCGCCTTCGGCGTCCACCACGCGGTGCCGGTAGCGCCCGTCCACGGTGTCGGCGCTGTCCGCAAAATCGCCCTGGACCCATTCCAGGTAGGCCAGGCGCGGGCAGTAGGCGAACTCGTTGACCATGCGGGCGGGGACGGTCTCGGGCAGATCCAGCGCGACCTCAGACATCGCAGTCACTCCTCATCGGGCAACGGCACAAACAACCCCAATCCAAAATGACAGGCGTAACCGAGCGCCAGCGGCCCGGCGGCGGGTTCGGCCAGGGTGATTTCGAAGCCGACGCCCATCGCTTCGCCGTGCCGGCCGTCGCCGAAGGCGCGGCGCTGATGGAACTCGCCCCAGTACACGCTGCGGTCGCTGGCCGGGCGGCGTTGGGCGTGCTGCCAGAGCGCGCCGGTCTCCAGCCGCGTCAGGGCGGCGATGGGCGGCAGTCCGCGGCGGGCGGCCTCCTCGCGCAGGTTGGCTTCCGGCAGCTGCTCCGGCGGAAAACGGTCGCGCTTCTGCCCGCGCGTTTTGTAGTGGCGCGTGGGGGAGAAGGGCGTGGCCGAGCGCCAGCGGCGGGCGGCGGCCAGCAGGGGGGCGTCGGGGAAGTCGGCGGGCTGCGCGCCGGGCCGGCGTTCCAGCGCGGCCTGAATCCGGTCATCGGGCAGATAAACCTGATCCAGCGCGGCCAGCGCCTGTTGCTCTTCCGGGCCGAAACCGGCGGCGCTGTACAGGGTGAGGTGGTCGAGCGCGCCGTCGCCGTCCTCGTCGGTGGGGAGGAAGAAAGCGTGGGCGTGGCCGGCCAGCGGCGCGCCGTCGGGCTGTTTGCCGGAGAGCGTGGGCGCGGCGGCGCCGGCGAACAGGCGGCCGTAGACGGCCTGGGCGGCGCGGCGGGCCAGCTCGCCGAAGCGCAGCGTGGCGCGCACGTCCACCGGGCGGGTGGCGCGGAGCGTGTAGCGGGCGACGCGCGGCAGGGGCGTCATCGTCATCTCAGGCGGGCACGAACAGGCCGAGGCCGAAGTGGCAGGCGTAGCCGAGGGCGACGCTAAACTGCTCGCGCCGTTGCAAACGCTCGATACCTGCCAACATTAATCCGTTGCGCACGATAAACCTCTACGATCCCAAGCGGTGACAAATCGGTGCGTGAAGGTTGTTTCGTTTGCAGAGTTGGTAGCGCAAGAATGACACGCACAACCGATACATTTAGGAAGCCACCCCACAGTGGCCATGTCCAGAAAGTATCGTCTTTGCCAGAGCCGCGAAACCCCACCGTTTTCAGTCTGTTTCCTGATGGAAAAACCGAATAAAGGGGCAATCCTTCTGCCGCCAAACGATTGGCTCCCCAAACGGTCTTGATGGTGTCTTTGTCTGGGCTTTTCCAGCGCAGGGCATGGCGGCGATCTTCAGATGGATCAAAACGTAAATTATATTTCTCATCCTGATACTTCCAGCCAAAGAGTGCCTCGGTTATGTGTTCCGATGAGGTAGCCTCTTGCAGGAGACGTATCTGCTTGAGAAAGTGCTGATGGCCCTGGCCACTCATGGTGCGAAAAGCGGTGTCGTCAACCGCTTTATCATCAGCTATCCCGTCGCATGCCAAAGCGGCCGCCCACTCTGCTGGCCGATGATTGGCATTGTCCGCGTTGAAGAATAAATCTCTCGCCTCGGACGCGTACTCGCGGTAGTTTCCGGGCGGGATGTTGTGCGTGTCATCCCACCTCCGAGCCGGATGCCCTTCCATCTTCTTCAACTCCTCGAAGATGGCGTTCACAATGACTTTCCTCTGCCCTGTCTTATCCTTGCCGTCCAAATCGGCATGGCTGGCGCGCAGAACGGGCCGCCAGGCCGCGCCGAGTTGTTCCCATTTCATCTTCACTTCGGAGTCGGGCCAGGCGTTGCTCAAGGTGCGGAGCGCGCCGAGGGCGCACAGAAAGCCCAGCGGGTTGGCCCCATCGGGGCCGGTGAGGGTGAGTTCAACCGTTGCCATGATTCACCTGCCCATATCCTTTTGGCTCTGGCGGTGGTCGGCCAGCCGGAAGATGGCTTCCAGATAGGCCAGCCCCCACCAGCCGTACTTGTACGTCAGTTTCCAAAAGCGCTCGGCCACGCCGCTGTCCAGCCGTTCCAGTTCGGTGCGCGTCGCGCCGGCAAGTTTGTGGCCGTAGAGTTCCACTTCCACCGTCTCCGGGTTGGGGTCATCCACCGCTGGCGCAAAGGGGCGGCAGCGCCCGTGATGGCTGGCGATGAGATGGAGCACCAAGTCCCAATCGTGCGCCTGCGCTTTCAATTGCTCGTTGCCTTGAATCAGGCTGACTGAGAGCAGTTCGTGGCGCGAGCCGTCGGGGTAGCCGCTCTCGGTTTTGGCCTCCCACTTGCGGGCGTCGCTTTGGGGTTCGGACTTAGCGATAAGTTCACTGCGCCCGCGCACAAAGCGGCGGTTCATACAGCCGTACAGCCACGCCTGAAAGCGCGGGTCGGCCTTGCCCGCATCGTGGAATTGACCGGCCAACCGAAAATCGTTCACCAGTTCGGGCGGCAGGCCGCATCGCTCGGCGAAGCGCACGGCGAAGTTTGTAACCCCCTCAACATGGTTAGCCAACAGCACTGTTTTTTTAGGGGGCAGTTCAATGAGCGAGAGTTCATCATCCTCATCGGCCGGAGTCGGTTCGGTTTCCGCCTCGGCTTTGGCATCGGGCAGTTTGCCGGTGATCACCCAGTCGGGAGCGGCCTGTTCATCACCAGTCGGATATTCCTCGGCTTTGAGTCTCGCGCCGGCCAGCGCCTTGAATAGTTCGCGCAAATGCTCCGGCCCGGATTGCGCCAGTTCTTCAAAGGCCTTCCTGACTTCTTCAAGGTCGGGCCTGTCCTCGGCGTTGGCAGATTCCCGTAGTGCGCTCCGCGCCGGGCCGTCGGGCAGATAGGCCAGCAGGCTCGGGTGCAGGCGAAAGGCCAACTGGCGGCGGGCCTGAAAGCGCGCGGCCTCGGCGATGTCCGGCCTCTCTGGGTTGAGCAGGTGGCCGAAGATTTCCCAGCCGCCGTACTCTGCCGGAACAATCACCGTGTCGCCGGGCAGGATGTCGTCCGGGTCATTAGTGACGTGGCTTTCCTTATTTTCATCCTCGCCACCCTGCTGTGCGCGGCCCCGCTTCTTTTTCTTCGGGCCGCGCCAGATCAACACGGAGCGGCCATGCTTGTTCGAGTCGCGGTCGCCAACCAGCTGTGCGCTCTCCACGTCGGCCAGGCCGTCATCGGCGGCGCGATCTCTTTGACGCAGCCAGCGCTTCACCAGATACAGCGGCGCTTGCAGGGCTTCAACCGAGGTCGGGGGGCAGAGGGCGACCGTGTCAATGCACAGGTCTTCGTTTTGCCCGCTCAACGTGGGCAGGTCTGCCCGCCACACGAGTTGCACTTCAGGCAGGCCGCGCTGTGGGCCATGCAGGAAGATGGACACATCCGGTGTGGGCAGGGGCATGGGCGAGGTTTGCGCCCAGGCGTCAATGTGGGCGGGGAGCATCACCGGCGCATCGAGCGAGTCCTGCAACAGTGCGTCGCGGGTTTCGTCGTCCAGCGCATCGAGGTGCGGCTGGAGTGCGGTGATGCCCAAATCCACGCGCTTGTCGCCTTTGGCGGCTTTTGACTTCTTGCCGCCCTTGCCTTTGGCAGGCTTCTCGCCTACCGCTGGCAGGGTGTCCAGCCATTGCCATGTCTTCACCATGGCGAGTCCATACACCGGGTCAGGGTTATCTTTGCGCTGTTTGAGGTCAGCATCATCGGCCTGAATGACGATCACGCCTTCCGCCGGAATCTCGCGTCCCATGCGGTTGAGGCGGCCAAAGCGCTGGCGCAGGGCGTCGAGGCTGGCGCACTCGCTCACCAATCCATCGAAATCCAGATTTGCGCCCACTTCGAGCGTTTGCGTTGCCACCACGAACACAGGCGCATCGAGTTGGCGCGTCTCGCTCTTGTCGGCCAGCAACTGCTCGAAATCGGCCCCGCGCTGAACGATGTCGCGGTCAAAGGGCCGCATCCGCCCGATGAGCAGGAGCGACTTATGGCCTTTGGCTTCCAGCGCGGCGTGAACGGCTTTGGCCGTCGCCACACGGTTGACCATGACGCCGACGGCTTTCAGCCCTTTGGCGGCCAGCCCTTCAGCTTGTGCCACCAACGCGCTCACCAGCGCCTCGCGCAGTTTCGATTTGTCATCTTCGGCGTCGCCCACCGGCGCAAGCAAGAGGGTTGGCTTGGAGGCGTTCAGGCGGCGCGAAAGAGTCTTGTGGCTCTGGTCTTCATCGTCCAGCTCGAAAGGCTCGCCGGCATCTTTGGGCGGCGTGGCCGTCATGATGACAAAGCGGAACGGGCCGGGCAGGGGCGTTTTGGCCCACCGGCGGTAACGCTCGATGGCGCCGGCGGTTTGGTAGAAAGGCTGGGAGCAGTGGGCCTCGTCCAGCACGATGAGCATGTCGAACGCCGTCAGCCCGGCGTGGATGGGGTAGGTGAAGCCCTTGACGAAGCCGTAACTGCGGAAAAGTAGGCGCGAGCCGATCTGGTCAACGGTGCTGGTGATGAGGGTGGGTTGCGTGGGTGTGCGCGCCCAGTCGTCGTCGCGGTACATGCCGCCGCGCAGTTGAAAACACTGCAAGGGAACGGTCGAGTCCGGGGCCGCCAGTCCGCGCAGGACATCCGCCACTTCTTTCAGAATGCCACCATCTGCTTCACTCAAACGTCTGGCAATCTTCTCGGCCCGCTTGTGCGCCTCGTCCACAATCACGCGCCGGTCCACCACGAAGGCCATGCGGCGCGGAGTGGTGCGCTGAGCGGCGGGCAGAGCGGCCTGCGCCGCCAGCGCATAGACCCACACGTCAATCAGCGCCGTTTTGCCGCTGGCGGTGGGCAGTTTCACCGTTTTGGGCCATTCCCCCGCCAGCACTTGTGCGGCCAGCCGTTGCTGCCATGGGAATGGCGGGTAACCATGCAACGCAGAGAAGAACTCGGCGAAGCGTTCCGGGGTCAACGTCGTCATGCTTCACCTCCTGAACGCCACGGGCGGCACAGGCCGTAGCCGCGATAGCGCCCCGCGCCCAACAGCACCGGCCCGCGCACCGGCTGATCGAAAATCAACAGCGCGTGGGTGTGCTGGTCGAGCGTCTTGCCAAATTTCTTGGGCAGGGGCGGGAAGCGCCGGGCCGGAGGGACGCCGATAAAGAGCGAGCCGGGCATGAGCACCACCTCGCGCGGGCGCGGCAGGCCGATGCGTTCACAGGCCGCCGCCGCCATTTCTTCAGCCTCGCTTTCGCCATTCTTCGGATAGCGGTCGAGCACGATGGGCGTGACGGTGGCCCAGCGTTCGGCGGGGCCGAGCCACACGGACTTGCGCAGCGTGACCATGCGCGGGAACGAGCGGGTTTCCTGTTCGAGCCGCCACACCCCGAGGCGGCCCAGAGTCAGTTCCAGCGGCCGGGCTTCGCCGGTTTGCTCATCCCACGGGAAGAGCGCGTCCAGCAACAAAGCCTGTTCGCCTTTGGCCACGCCCTGCGGCACGGCCAGCGCCATGCCTTTCAGTTCACCGTCGGCGTACTGGTGGCCCACGTTCGGCAGAGCCACAAAGGCCAGATGGCCGTTCTCGCGCCGACTGCGCTCGCCCTCGGGCGTGTGGCCGCTGAGCCATTCGGGGACGGGCGGCCCGATGCGTTCATCCCAAAGGCCGATGGCGGCGTCGCGCAGGGTTTTCGCCAGCCAGAGCGTATCGGTGATGTCCAGCGTCGGGCCGGCGGTGCGGCGGAGCACCAGCAGGTCGGTGAAGTGCGACGTGGGCGTCGGCGGCTTCTCTACTTCCGGTTCGCGATAGTAGCCCCACTTAAACGTGCGCGGGCGATACTCCCCGGCCTGATTATCGCGTTCGTAATCGGCCTTCAGTTCGTCGAGCGTGCGGAACACGCGCAGGCGGGAGGAGTAGTGACGCTCGTCGGTCGAGACCAGCGTGGGCGGCGGCGGGTTGTCCTCCACCCACATCTGCACCAGCGAGGACGTATCGCCCAGATAGCCCACTTTGGCGCACAGCCGCTCCAGCGCGGCGCGGTGCTCGGCGGGCAGTTCCGCGTCCGGCCAGATGAGGTACACCGTGTCGCTTTCGGGGATGACGGCAGGGAAGTGGCGCGGCTGGCGGTTGCGACCTAGCGGCATGGAAGCTGTTGACTGAAACAGAATCATCTTCTTTTTGCCGGTCTTTGTATCTTTCTTGATCTCAAAAAGATCGTAGCCGTCGTTGACCGGCACAAAGACTGTCACGGATTTGCGAAAAGAAAGGGGAGGGCTTGCGGCAATGTGGGGCGGGTTTAGCTTCTGCAACTCCTCCAGCGCCGTGCGTTCGAAGGCATCGCCCTCAGTTTCATAGTGGGCGGCAGCCAGCGCCATGAATACGCGGTCAGGATGTGGCGGCCATTCAGGCTCAGCGCGGTCGCTGCTTGTGGCGACCGCCCTATCACATAAATAGCGTAAGGCGAGCGCAAACATTATTCTGCTCCTTTGTCTTCTTCGGCCCTCGGTTTTCCGCCCCTGCGTGTTGTTGCCTTGCCATCGCCTTCTGCCTCATTGAATGTCCGACTCTGCATTATCAGTCCCACCAGTCGTTCCTGCGGCTTGAGAGTCAGTTCGGACTCTCGCCACAGAAGTCCTTTGGCTTTGGCCTCTTCCACTGCTTGCCGGAAGATCGCCACAGCCTGCTCGCCAGTCAAGCCAAACTCAGGCGACTCTTTTCCGGGCTGATCGATCAGTTTCCATACAAACGGGCTGGTTGCGACAAGCAGGCAGTTCGAGCGCAGGTCGTAGCCCTGTTCGCTGGCGAGGGTGGCTGCGCAGAGCGCAAGAGATGCCAGCACTACCCGAGCGGCAGAGTCGGTCTCGGCCTTGGCTACCCCATCAATCGGGAATTTGAGCCGTCGCAGGGCAGGCAGAGATAAGACTGTAATCTGCTGTGCCCGTTCCATCGTGAAACCGCCGTCTTCAATGGTGGGCGGTTGATTACTATGATTGATGCTGGATGGCCGGCCATCCTTGAACGAGATAGGGTTGCCTTTTTCGTCCAGCTTCGCTTGTGCCCGGTCGGCAGTCCATCCGCCTGCTCGGGCTTCATAGATGTCGCGGCTCACAATTTGAAGCGGGTCAATCCGGCTACTGGTTCGGCGGCCTTTGACAACACCGACCCCGATGATTTCCGATGTTATGGCGCGAGGGATTTTCACGCCTAGGTCGGATTTGCGGTGTAAGGCTGTAGAGTCCCACATCCCGAACACAAGCGCCGTTGGGCAATGCTCGAAAAGCACCGTCGCATTGCGTGCGTTCGCTCTGTCCAGCGCGACTCCGATCTCCGACTCGGAGCGGAACTCCTTGCCATCCAACAGGCTGTCACGCAAAATCGCATCGGCGATACGGTGGGGGGCTTGCAGGCTAGTAATCTTGTCCACGTAGACCGCAACAGGCGTGTTGGAGAAATCCACTGCGATGAGTGGCAAGGCAATGCGGCCGATCTCTATTGCATCCTGCAAAGCCATCTCCATCCGATTGGCCTGCGATTGCACCGAGTCCAAGAGCACGCATTCTTCGACTTTGCCATCAATGCGACGTTGTTCGGTGGCATATTTGTTGCCGTCCTCGTCAGCTAGATGAGTAGGCGGGAACACCTTCGCCCCCGGCCCGCCGGCCGGCTGCAATTCCACCACACGCCGGAAGGCGGCGGCGGTGCCGGCGACGGCCTGTTTCACAATATCGAGAGTGAGTGTTTGAGGCATGACAGTTTCTCCTTTTGGAAAAATAGGGTTGGATGTTCAAGGCGACGGATCGTAGTTTCGCGCCGCCGCCCTCAATTCTTCTGCAATCTCACGGCGCAGGGCCTCGGGGGCCAGCACCGCAGCGTGCGGGCCGTATTGCATCACCCAGCGCTTCACTTCGCCCAACCCACCGGTGCGAAAGCGTAAAATCACGCCGCCGTCGGACAATTCCTCCAGCGGCTGTTGGGTCTCATGCCAGCGCCGCTCCCGAATCCAGCGGGCCTGATAAGCGTCGAAGCGGATGGCTACATCTTGCGGCTCCCCGCCGCGCTCATATTGGAAGGCTGTCCGCATCCACTCCCCTGGCGAAAAATTGGGCACGCGCTCGAAACCCTCGGCCAGCACCTGTAGCCAGGCCACTCGCCCCAGATGAAAGTTGCGCATCTCCTTCTTTTTCTCGTCATAGGCGAAGACATACCAGTCTCCGCGCAGGTTGTAAATATGGTGCGGGTTGACCACGCGCTCATTCCATTCATCGCGGCTGGCGGTGTAATAGCGCATGAGCACCCGACGCTTCTCCTGAATGGCGCGGTGCATGTCGGTCAAAATCTGAAGATGAACACTGGGTGCGTCGGGGGCGGCGAAAGTGTAATGCTCGCGCAACTGTTCCAGGCTCACCGGCACGCGGTCGCCCAGGCTGTTGGCCAGTCTGGTGATGGCCGAGCGCAAAGGCGCTTCGAAAGCAGTGCCCAGATAGCGCTGAGCTACTTCCACGCTCAGGAAAAAGGCCGCCAGTTCGCCTTCGGTGACGAACATGTTCGGCAACACCCACGTCGGGTCGGTGTAATACCAGCCGCCTCGCTCGCGGTCATACTCGATGGGCGCGCCCAGCCGGTCACGTAGAAAGGCCTTGTCCTGATAAATTGCCCGCTTGCTCACCTCCAGATCCTCAGCGATCCGCGCGGCGTTGGGGTACAGGCCTGCTCGAATCTGGCGGTCAATTTCCATGAGACGTTCAAGTTGTTGACGTTGAGACATACGGCACCTGATTTGAGAGCATTCTCCGAAAATTCAGTGCATACACTGTTCACTCATGCACTGTCTTTTGGACTTCGCCCAAATCAGGGTTTCGCGCCGCGCACCTTCGCCGGGCCGTGACGCCGGCGCCACAGCCAGGCCAGCACGATGGCCTCGGTCTTGCCCGCGCCGGTGGGCGCTTCCAGCAGGTCGGGCCATGGGTCGGCCCCGGCCAGGCGCTCCTGGTAGGGATAAGGCGCCTGGCCGGTCGCTTGTTGGAAGAACGTCGGATAATTCATGTGGCCTCCTTACTCGCGGGACCTCCGTCCCAAACGCCGTTGGCCCCCTCCCAGTATGACAAAAACGCGGCCGGGGCGCATGCGGGATTTCCCCTATTCTCAGCCGGCCGCATATAACCGCGCCGCCGCGCGCATCTCCTCGGCGATCTCGCGGCGCAGTTCGGCGGGGGCCAGCACCTCCACATCCGGGCCCCACTGCCGAATCCAGGGCTTCATCTCCAGGGTGCTGCCGATGGTGACCGAGAGGAGACAGCCGCCGTCGGGCAGGTCTTCGCGCCTCTGCGAGTAGTGCCACTCGCTCTCGCGCACCCGGTCGGCGGCCGTGCCGGGCGCGAAGCGCAGGCGCACCTCCACCGGCTGGCTGCCGCTCCCCCAGTTCACGCCCCACGCGTTGTGCAGGTACTGGTACGGGTCGAAATCGGCGGGGACGGTGAACGGCTGATCCGTTGGCACCACCCGCGCCAGCCGGTCAATCTTGAAGGTGCGGATGTCTTTGCGGAGATGATCGTAGCCCATCACGTACAGCGAATAGCCCACGCCGGAAGGCTCGATGAAGTACGGCTCGTACAGCCGCTCCACCGCCGGCTTGTTGGGCCGGTCTTTCTCCCACAGGCGCACGCATTTGCGGTTGGCCCAGGCTTCCGTCAGGGCTTCCAGCACGCGGGTGAGGTGGGGCACTTCGCGGCGCGCCCGCACCACGTCGGCGGCGCGGGCCATGTGGCGCTGGATCAGGTCGCGCGGCATGACGGCGGCCAGCTTCTGGATGGCGCGGGCCACGTGCGGGTGGTGCGAGTCGGCGTAGCGGGTGAGCAGGCGGGTGGCCAGGAACAGGGCCGTGGCCTCGTGCAGGTTGAAGTGGATGGCCGGGAGGTAGCGGGCGCGGTCAATCCCATACTTCCCCCCGCCGCTCCAGATGGGCACGTCGTTATCTTCCAGCTTGCGGATGTCGCGGAAGATGGTCGTGCGGTTCACGCCGCATTCCCGGGCCAGCTCGACCAGGGAGAGGCCCGCCTCCCCGGCGTGGTAGAGCAGGAACTCCACCCGCTGCAGGCGGCTATACCCCCGGTTGGGGGCTGGAGATGCGCGGCTCAAGGGGACCCTCCTTTCCTTTCCGTTGCAGACCGTGCACGCGCTCTAAGGTAACATACTTCCCGGCCGAATCCCACAAATCCCGACCGAATCCCACAAAACCGGCCAAATTCTAACCGGCGGCCAACGCCGGCGGGACCATCGAGCGGTTTCCAGCGGCGTTGACGGGCGCGCCGCGCGGCTCGACCGGCTCGCCCGCCGCGTTTCCCTGTAAATACGCGAACCGGGAACGCGCTCCCGGGCCGCCGTTTTGCGGAGGCGCCCTTACGATACAGGCCGGGTGTTGCAGGGGCGGCAACAAAGGCGGCGGGGCCGAAAAGGCCGACAGGCCGCTCGTCCGTCAGACAGCGGCCTGTCGCCTGGCTCCCGCGCGGTCCCCCTGGCGCCTACGGGCGCCCGTGAATGAAAGAGGGAAAGGGTTCTAAAGCGTGGCCTTGTAGATGCCGCCGTCGAAGCCGAGCATCACGCCGGTGAGGAACGGCACGGCCGGCGAGCACAGGAAAACGGCGGCCCGCGCGAACTCCTCCGGCGTGCCCAGCCGGCCGAGCGCGGACTCCTCGGCCTGCTTCTCCAGTTCGTGCTCCACCGTCGTCCCGTTGCGCCGGGCGCGCTCGCCGATGATCTCCAGCATCCGCTCGGTCCGGGTCCAGGCCGGCAGGATGCTGTTGACGCGGATGCCCTCCGGGCCGAGCTCGAGCGCCAGCGTCTTGGTGAGGCCGACGACGGCCAGACGCAGGGTGTTGGCCAGCGTCAGGTTGGGCACCGGCTGGCGGGCCGAGTTGGAGGTGAAGGTGAGGATGGACGGCGTCTCGGATTTGCGCAGCTCGGGCAGCGCGGCCCGGATCAGGCGCACGACGCTCAGGAGCGTGGTGTCCACGCCCGCCCGCCAGGCCTCCAGGCCGTGGTCCTCGAAGCGCCCGGTGGGCGGCCCGCCGCAGTTGGTGATGAGGACGTCCAGCCGCCCGAAGCGCGCCGCCGCCAGGCCGATCAGACGCTCCACGTCCTCGTCCCGCGTCAGGTCGGCGGCCACCAGCATCGTGACCGCGCCGTCGCCCAGCTCGCCGACGATGGCGCTCTGGACCGGCAGCAGGCGGCGGAGGTCCCGCCCGCACAACACCACCCGCGCGCCCTCGCGGGCCAGCTCGCGCGCCGTGGCCGCCCCCAGCCCGCGGCTGGCCCCGGCCACCAGGGCCACTTTGCCATCTAATCCGAGATTCATAGGGTCTGATTCTCTTTGCGCTTCCTGCGCGTCTTAGCGGTTAGAAGACCTAATCCGTTTTCCCAACGCGTTGACGTCACCCCGGCGAAAGCCGGGGTCCAGAGCCCGCCGAAATCTGCCGGATTCTGGCTTGCGCCGGAATGACAACGGCATCGATCAAATCGGAAACTGCTCTAGTCGCCGAACTTGATGCCCTGCGCCAGCGGCAGCTCCCTGGACCAGTTGATGACGTTGGACTGCCGGCGCATGTACTGCTTCCAGGCGTCCGAGCCGGACTCGCGCCCGCCGCCGGTCTCCTTCTCGCCGCCGAACCCGAGGCCGATCTCGGCCCCGCTCGTGCCGACGTTGACGTTGGCCATGCCGCAGTCCGACCCGGCGGCCGAGAGGAACTGCTCGGCCTTGAGCAGGTTCGTGGTGAACATGGCCGACGACAGGCCCTGCGGGACGCCGTTGTGCAGGGCGATGGCCTCGTCCAGGTCGTCGTACTCCATCAGGTACAGGATGGGGGCGAAGGTCTCCTCGCACACGATGGGCGTCTGCCCGGGCATCCTGACGATCGTCGGCTCGACGAAGCACGGGCCCAGGTCCTCGCGGCGGCGCCCGCCGGTGAGCACCTGGCCGCCCTGCGCCTTGATTTTGTCCAGCGCCGCGAACATGTCCGCCACGGCCTGCTCGTTCACCAGCGGCCCCATCAGCACGCCGTCCGCCAGCGGGTCCCCGATCTTCACCTGGCCGTAGGCCTTCACCAGGCGGCTGGTCAGGTCGCCGGCGATGGACCGGTGCATGAAGAGGCGGCGCGTGCTGGTGCAGCGCTGGCCGGCGGTGCCGACGGCGCCGAACAGGATGGCGCGCGTGGCGAGCGCCAGGTCGGCGTCCTCGGTCACGATGATGCCGTTGTTGCCGCCCAGTTCCAGGATCGCGCGCCCCAGCCGGCGGGCGACGGCCTCCGCCACCCGGCGGCCCATGCTCACCGAGCCCGTGAACGAGATCAGCGGCAGACGCGGGTCGTTGATCATCCGCTCGCCCACGCTGCCCCCCGGGCCGATGGCCAGGTTGAAGACCCCGTCCAGGCCGTGGTCGGCCATGACGCGGTTGCAGATGTGCTGGACGGCGACCGCGCACAGCGGGACGGCCGAGGCCGGCTTCCAGACCATGGTGTCGCCGCAGACGGCGGCGATGGCCGCGTTCCACGACCAGACGGCGGTGGGGAAGTTGAAGGCGGTGATGATGCCGACCACGCCCAGCGGGTGCCACTGCTCGTACATGCGGTGGCCGGGCCGCTCGGAGTGGGTGCTGACGCCGTAGAGCTGGCGCGAGAGCCCCAGGGCGAAGTCGCAGATGTCGATCATCTCCTGGACTTCGCCCAGCCCTTCGGCCTTGATCTTGCCCATCTCCAGCGTCACCAGCTCGCCCAGCGGCTCCTTCATCTCGCGCAGCGCCGTCCCCAGGTCGCGCACCAGCAAGCCGCGCCTGGGCGCCGGGACGAGCCGCCAGGCCTGGAACCGCTCGACGGCCCGGCGCATCACGGCCTCGTACGCGCCCGGCGTGGCCTGCCTGATCCGGGCGATGGCCTCGCCGGTGGCCGGGTTATACGAGACCAGCTCCTGGCCGTCCGGGTCTTCGATCCAGCCGTCGGCGCCGAAGCAGGCGCCGGCGTTGAGGTCCCGCAGGTTGAGTTTTTCGAGCAGGGCTTTCATGGAAGGTGACTCCTTGATTCAGAAGATAAATCCGTGCCGGAACGGGTCCTCGGCGTGCAGCACCCACTGCGCCGTGCCCATCAGGAACGAGCGCGCGGTGACGGCCGGCACCACCCCGGACGGCCCGCCGTCGGCGCGCGGGACCCCGGTCCGGGCCACGCGGGCCGTGAAGCGCAGCCCCAGCAGGCTCTCGTGGACGAAGGTCTCGCCCGCGCCCAGCCGGCCGGCGGCGGCCTCCACCGCCACGCGCGCCGAGAGGCCGGTGCCGGACGGCGTGCGCCCGCAGGTGAGCGGCGCGTAGAAATTGGCCACGCGCGCGCCGCGCTCGCCGGGCAGCGGCTCCCACAGGGTCGCCAGGTCCACCGGCCGGTTCGCGCCGATCCGGTCCGGGCCGACGTAATCGGGCAGCTGCGCCTGCGCCCGGGCGGCGCGCAGGACCCGCGTCCCGATCTCGAGCAGGTCGTCGCGCCGCAGGCCGCCCAGCGCCGGGAGGCCCAGCTCGCGCGCCGGGACGAAGGCGTACGTCAGGCCGCCGTAGCCGAACCGGGCCTCGACCGGCCCGACGCCCTCGACCTCGATGGTCTGCGCGCCCAGATCGTAGGACGGGACGTTGTCGAACGTGATGGCGACCGGCTCGCCGGCCTTGAGCCGCACGTGGGCGTCCACGCGCCCGGCCACCGTGTCGAGCTTGAGGGTCAGCTCGCCGTCCGGGTCCGCCTGGGGGATGACGCCGGCGTCCACCAGGGCGGCCACGGCGCTGAAGGTGCTGTCGCCGCACATCTCGAAGAAGCCGTGCGGGCTGAGGAACAGCAGGCCCACGTCGCCGTCCGGGGTGACCGGCTCGGTGACCACGGCGCCGAGCATGTTCTTGTGGCCGCGCGGCTCCTGCATCAGACTGGTCCGCACGTGGTCGCAGCGCGCGATGAAGTCGGCTTGCTTCTCGGCCATCGTTGCGCCGCGCAGGGGCGGCAGCCCGCCGACCACCACGCGCGTCGCCTGGCCGTGGTGATAATCCCAGGTGTAGAGGATTTGCTGCGCCTTCATGGTGTGGGACCCCGTTGCTGCAAGAGGTCCATCCCTTCCGCCTTCGACACGCCCGGGCCGAACGGGCTCAAGAAACATGCGCGGACAGGCTCAACACCATTCATAGGTGAAACTCTCATAGAAGGCCTCGATCTGGTGGAATTCCGCGTCCGAGATCAGGCCCAGCTGCCACTGGAGCCTGGCGATGGCGTAGCGGACCTCGGCCCGCGTCTCCTTGTTGGTGACGATCTCGAGTTTCTTCTGCAGGGCTTCCAGCTGCCGGCGCAGCTCGGCCAGGCGTCCGGGGTCGAGGTCTTCAGGCATGGCGCCTCCTGGTCAGGGCTGAGGGGATGCCCCGGCCCGCGCCGGCCGGTACACCCGCGGCGGCGCGCCGCGGTTGGCCAGCGCGCGCGCCTTGAACAGGTAGGCCGCGCGCGCCGGCGTGCAGGCGTTCACGGGGCAGACGTGCTGGCAACGCGGCACGTCGAAATAGCCGTCGCACTCCACGCAGACGTCCGGGTCGATCCGGAACTGGCTGGGCGCCGGGGCGATGGCGCGCACCGGGCAATCCAGCTCGCACGCGCCGCAGTTGATGCACTCGGCCGTGATCATGTACGCCATCGCTACGCGACCTCCCGGGCAAACACGCCCGTCAGCCCGGCCGCCGCCACCCGGGCCGCGACGGCCTCCCGGTCGGTGGTGTACAGGCCGCGCGCCTGCATCCGCTCGAAGAGGACCGACCCGGAAAAGGTGTACTTCTTTTGCAGGCCGGCCTCGGTCTCCATCGACTCGCGCACGAAGCGGATGGCGTCGCCCACGGCCAGCGCGTCCGGCAGGACCAGCGGCTCGCGGCCGAGGGCGGCCCGCGCGGCGTTGTGCCCGGCCAGCGTCCCGGTCACTATGGCCTCGGTGTGGCCGACCAGCAGGCCGGCCTTCTCGCCGCCGCAGAACAGGTTGTCCACCGGGCCGAGCACGCGCATGGCGTCGTCGCGGGGCGAGAGCGCGGAGTAGCGCATGGAGTTGCCGACGGTGCCCGAGTACGGGTCCTCATAGCGCGCGTTCTCCAGCCCCGGCACCTGGCGCAGCTGATCCAGCGGCATATACGCCGTCATCAACTTGATCTGCCCGGTGTCCAGCAGGATGACGTTGTCGGCGAATTCGGGCAGGGCGTACTGCTGGCAGGCCTTGGCGCTCAGCTTGCGCCGGTCCACCAGGTGCGCGGGCATGGGCAGGATCACCAGCCCGGCCGCCTCCAGCTGGCGCACGATCTCGGGCGCGACGGTGTCTTTGTTGAGCTTGCAGGAGCCGCTCATCGCGCCCAGGGCGCCGTCGGCCCGCCGGCCGGCCCGCTCCGGGGCGCCGGCCAGCCCGGTCAGGCTGACGCGCGGCCCAAAGGTCGGGCAGCGCGCCACGCACATCACGCAGCCGTTGCCGTGCTCGGTGCAGAAGCTCTGCGAGCCGACGGTGCCGGTGGCGTCCACGAAGACGTCGGCCGGGATGGAGGTCCCGTTCTCCAGGACCACGACCCGGATCGCCCCGTCCCGGCGCTCGATCTCGGTCACCCGGCTCATCAGCCAGATCTCGACGCCGTTCTCCAGCAGGCGGCGGCGCACGGCCGGCTCGATCAGGGCGACGTCGTAGAGCCAGGCATGCTTGTGGCCGGGGAAATCGATGCCGCAGTGGCGCGAGGTCGAGTCGCAGATCTCGAACAACTGGCCCGCGCCCAGGGCGATCATCTCCTCCGCGGCCGTGTAGCGGCCGTTGTTGCGCATGATGCCGCCGACCAGCCCGGTGCCGAGCAGGCTGTCGGTGCGCTCCAGGACGACGACTTCGTCCGCGCCGGCCTGCCGGGCCGCCAGGGCCGCCGCGCAGCCCGCCCAGCCCCCGCCCACCACCACGACTCTAGGCATGTTCGTCAGCCTCCAGCGCCTGGCGGGCCGCCGCGTAGCCGGCCTCCAGCGCGCGTATGTTGCGGGCGATCATCCGCCCCGGCACGTGCTCGGCCACGGACGCGCGCAGCGCCTCCAGCGACACCACCCCGGTCAGCGCCGCGACGCAGCCGACCGAGACGATGCCGGCCGCGATGGGCGCGCCGGCGTGCTCGCGCGCCAGGGCCGTGATGGGCACCGCGAGCGCGCCGGGCGGCCGGTCCGTCACTTCCGCCGCGTCCACGATCAGGCGGCCGCGCGGGTCCCGGCCCGCCGCGTAGCGCTCGGCCGCCTTCTGGCTGAGGGCCACCAGGACGTCGGCGTGGTCGGCGCCGGCGTAGGTGATCGGCTCGCTGCTCATCACCACGTCCACCAGGCTCGGCCCGCCGCGCGTGGCCGCGCCGTATTCCCCGCGCTGGGTGGCCCACAGGCCGGCGTGCAGGCCGGCCGCCTCGCTCAACACCGCGCCGGCCAGCTTGATGCCGTGCCCGCCCAGCCCCGCGATGCGGACCTCACAGCGCGGCACCGGCCGGGCCGGGGGCGGCGGGGCCGGCCGGCCGCGGACGGCCCCGCCGTCCGGGGAGCGCAGGCCCCGCGCCCACTCACGGTAGGCGTCGAAATACTCCGGCCACTCCGCGCGGCTGAGCACGCCGCGCTCCAGCGTCGTCTCGGCCGTCACCCCCACGACCGCGAAGCCGCGCGCCTCCACCGCCTGGTGGATGACCTCGGCCAGGCCGTCGGGGTCGTGCAGGGAGCCGCGCCCGACGAAGGCCGCGTTCAGGGCGGAGACCCATTCCAGCGGGCGCGCCGCGCCCTCCAGCGCCTGCTGGGCCTCGGGCCGGTCCCAGCCCAGCCGGTCCAGCGCGGGCCGGTCGTCGGTCTGCGTCACCTCGGCGCGCAGCAGGAGCAGCGTCAGGCCGATGTTGCGGCGCGCGGCGTGGATCAGGTGGTTGGTGCCGAGCGAGACGGCGTCCGCGTTCATGATCAGGACCAGGGGCGTGTCCGGCAGGGCGGCGCGCAGCCCGATGGCGAGCGCGATCAGGCGGCCGGGCGGCCCCTGGACGAACGAGAGCGGCGCGCGGGCGCGCGGCTTATAGGGCAGGTCCGGCAGGCTGGAGAGGATGACGGGCGGCGGCCGGTCCCGGCCGAGGCCCATCACCGTGCAGGTGGCGTCCATCAGCAGCTGCCAGGTCGTGGCGAAGCGGCGGTCGTAGGTCATCGGCGGACGGCCGCGTCCTGGACCGCGGCCAGGATCTGTTCGGGCGTGATCGCCAGCCCGTCCACGCGGTGGACGCCGGTCACCTCGGCCCGGCCGGCGCTGAGCCGCTCCACCTCCAGCCGCACCTGGCCCAGATTCATCTCGGCGACGACGATCCGGCGGACCTGCCCGGCCAGGCGGCGGACGGCGGCCTCCGGGAACGGCCAGAGCGTGATCGGGCGGAGCAGGCCGAGCTTCAGGCCCTGCGCGCGCGCCTGCGTCACCGCGTGCGCGGCGGCGCGGGCCGTGCCGCCGTAGGCCACCACGGCGATCTCGGCGTCGTCCAGGCGGACGGACTCCCACTGCACGATCTCGTCCAGGTGCGCGTCCAGCTTGGTGGTCATGTGCTCCCACCAGCGATTCACGATCTCCGGGTCTTCGGTCGGGAAGCCGTACTCGTCGTGCACCAGGCCGGTGACGTGGTAGCGGTAGCCGTCGCCGAAGACGGCCAGCGGGGCCACCTGGCCGCGCCCGAAGGCGTACGGCTTGTACTCGCCGGGCGGCGCCGTCGGTTTGGGGCGCTCCACCACCACCAGGTCCGCCGGGTCCGGGAGCTCGACCTTCTCCTTGAGCTGCGCGACGATGGCGTCCAGGAGCAGGATGACGGGCGTGCGGAACTGCTCGGCCAGGTTGAAGGCGCGCACGCTGAGGTGGAAGGCCTCCTGGGCGCTGCTCGGGGTCAGGGCGATGATGGGGTGGTCGCCGTGCGTGCCCCAGCGGGCCTGCATCACGTCGCCCTGGGCGGCCCGGGTGGGCAGGCCCGTGCTCGGCCCGACGCGCTGGACGTTCACCACCACGCACGGGATCTCGCTCATCACCGCGAAGCCCAGGTTCTCCTGCATCAGCGAGAAGCCCGGCCCGCTGGTGGCCGTGGCGCTCTTCAGCCCGCCGAGCGAGGCGCCGATGATGGCCGCCATGCTGGCGATCTCGTCCTCCATCTGCAGGAAGACGCCGCCCACCTCCGGCAGGCGGCCGGAGAGGATCTCGGCGATCTCGCTGGAGGGCGTGATGGGGTAGCCGGCGTAGAAGCGGCAGCCGGCGGCGAGGGCGCCCTCCGCCACCGCCTCGTTACCGTGCATGAAGCAGACGCGCGACATCCGTCACCTCGATTTCGGGCGGAAAGACTTCGATGGCCAGATCCGGGCAGTGGCGCTCGCACAGCTTGCAGTTGATGCACTGCGCCAGCCGGGCCGCCACCGGGTAGCCGTCGGCGTCGGACTCCAGCACGTCCTGCGGGCACCAGGCCACGCACAGGCCGCAGGCCTTGCACAGCCGCCGGTAAACCTCGAGGCGGTAGATCCCGCGCACCACATCCGGCATCTTGCCTTCCTTACTGCAGGGCAGGAACCTGTCGCACGGCCGGGGGACGAGGCGCGTTACCGGGCCTGGGTCAGGCGGGCGTGGTAGCGCGCGCTCAGGTCCACCGAGCCGGCGCGCTCGAAGATCACGCCGCGCGGCAGGCGCGCTTCGGCCTGGACGCCCTCCAGCGGCGCCGCGGCCACCGACCAGGCCGGCGCCTGCGGCGAGGTCAGGCGCAACGGCTGTTGACCGCGCCGCAGCAGGGTCGGGTTGGTGCGCCGGGTGGTCGTCTCCATGGCCTGCATCATCTGCGCCGCGTCGCCCAGCTCGTTCATGCGCCCGAAGAGCACGTGGCAGTGGCTGATCACCTCCACCAGCGCGAAGCCGGACACGGACAGCGCGCGCTCCACCAGTTTGGTGAGCGCGGCCGTGTGGTTGACCGTGGCCCGGGCGAAGAAGGCCGCGCCGGCGGCCCGGGCCAGCGTCTCCAGGTTCAGCGGGCGCTCGAACGAGCCGGCGCGCGTCGTGGCCGTGCGCGCGCCGGCGGGCGTGGTCGGCGAGGCCTGCCCGCCCGTCAGCCCGTAGACGCTGTTGTTGACCACCACGGCCGTCAGGCCGATGTTGCGGCGCATGGCGTGCACCAGGTGGTTGCCGCCGATGGACATGGCGTCGCCGTCGCCCATGACCACGATCACGTGCAGGTCGGGCCGGGCCATCTTCAGGCCGGTGGCGAAGGCCGGCGCGCGGCCGTGCGTGGTGTGCAGGGTGTTGAAGTCCGCGTAGCCGGACATGCGGCCGGTGCAGCCGATGCCCGAGACCATCGCCACCTGGTCCTTGTCCAGGCCGCGGAAGTGGACGGCCTGGACGATGGCGCTCAGGATGATGCCCAGGCCGCAGCCCGGGCACCAGGTGGTGGGCAGCGCCTGCGGCCGGAGATACTCGCGCAGCAGGAACGAGTTTTGGAGCTTCACGTCAATACGGCAGCGCGGTCAGGATCTGGCGGTACTCGGCCTCGGTGAAGGCCCGCGCCGTCTCGGTGCGGACGTTGCCGTGCGCGGCGACGGCCAGCGCCAGCCGGGCCACGGTCTCGTCGTCCGGCGCCTCGAAGATGGCGACGAAGTCGTACCGGCCGGTGACGACGTACCAGGCCTTGAGCGACGCGCCGACCCGGTCCATGACCTCGCGCGTCGTGTCGATGCGGGCCGGCGAGCCCTTGACCTTTTCGAGCCCCTGCGCCGTGAAGTGTCCGAGCCAGATGTACGTGGGCATAGCGCCTCCTAAGCTGAGAACAGGTGTGCCCGACCCGGCCGGCCTCGGGCTGAGCGGCCGGGCGGCCCAGAATGCGGCGGTGGAGAGAACAGGGCGGCCGGTTACTCGGCGCCGGCCGCCTTCATGAACAGGAACGGCGACTCTTCATACCAGCCCACTTCCACGTAGTCCGGCTCGGCGGCCCCGGGCGCGTAGCGCACCGGCCGGGCCCCGCGGGCGGCCATCGTCTCCATCTTCTTTTCGTAGGCGGCCCGCTTGGGGACGCAGGCGCCCACCGGGCAGACCTGCGCGCACTTGGGCGTGCTGAAGAGCCCTTCGCAGTCCACGCAGATGTGCGCGTCGATGATGAACTGGTTGGGTCCGGGGCTGATCGCCTCGACCGGGCAGTCCAGGGCGCAGGCGGTGCAGTTGATGCACTCCGCCGTGATCATGTGCGGCATGGCTACAACACCTTGGCCGCGTGCAGCACCGGCTCGTTGAAGACGCCGGCCAGCCCGGCCCGGGCGACGCGCTCATGGTAGACCTCCGGCTTGGCCCCGGCGTAGAAGCCCTTCTGCTTCATGCGCTGGAAATAGACCGAGCCGGAGAAGGTGTACTTCTTGGACAGGCCGCCGGGCCGGTCCATCTCCTCGCGCACGTAGGTGATCGCGTCGCCGACCGCCAGCGTGTCCGGCAGGATGAGGGGCTCTTTGCCGGCCAGGTAGCGCGCCGCGTTGTAGCCGCCCACCCAGCCGGTGACCATGGCCTCGGTATGGCCGACCAGCAGGCCGGCCTTCTCGCCGCCGCAGAACAGGTTGTCCACCGGTCCGCTGACGTGCATGGCGTCGTCGCGCGGCGAGAGCGCCGAGTAGCGCATCGAGTTGCCGATGGTGCCGGAATACGGGTCGAGGTAGCGGGCCTCCTCCAGGCCGGGCACCTGGCGCAGCTGCTCCAGGGGGATGTAGGACGTCATCAGCTTCACCTGGCCGGTGTCCAGCAGGATGATGTTGTGGGCGTACTCCGGCAGGGCGTACTGCTGGCAGGCCTTCACGCCCAGTTTCTCCTCGTGGATCAGGTGCTCGGGCAGCGGGACGATAGCGCAGCCGGTCCGCTCCATCTCGGCGATGATGTCCGGGCGGATGGTGTCTTTGGCCAGTTTGCACGAGCCGCTCATCGCGCCCAGGCCGCCGTCCGGGCGCGTGCCCATGCGCTCCGGGATGCCCACCAGCCCGGTCAGGCTGACGCGCGGGCCGAAGGTGGGGCAGCGCACGATGCACATGACGCAGCCGTTGCCGGCCTCCGTGCACCAGCTCTGCGAGCCGACCGTGCCGGTGCAGTCCACAAACACATCGCCGGCGACGTAGGCGCCGTTCTCCAGCGCCACCAGGCGGATCTGGTTGGTGCCCTCGCGGTGCGCGCTGGTCACGCGGGCGATCAGCCAGAACTCGATGCCGTGCTCGCGCAGGCAGCGCTGGACGGCCGGCTCGATGTGGGCCACGTCGTAGAACGTGGCGTGCTTGTGGCCGGGGAATTCGACGTTGCGGTGGCGCGCGACCCGGTCGCAGACTTCGAACAGTTCGCCGGCGCCCAGGGCGATCATCTCTTCCGTGGCCGCGAAGCGCCCGTTGTTGCGCATAATGCCGCCCACCAGGCCGGTGCCCAGCAGGCCGTCGCTGCGCTCCAGGATGATCACGCGCTGCGCCCCGGCTTTTTTGGCCGCCAGGGCCGCCGCGCAGCCGGACCAGCCGCCGCCGACCACGACGACGTCGGCCTGGGTGTGCTGGCGCTTGCTCACGGTGGACGGCACCGCGCCGGTCAAGGCTTTGCCATTGGTCTTGGTGCTCATGGGATTCTCCTTGCTCTACCTGAAATACCACTGCGCTGTCCGTCGGCCGCGGCCGACGGCCGGAGGTCAGACCGCGCGGTCTTTGACGTGCCAGGTGCCGGCGATGAGGCGCCAGCGGCAGCGCGGCCGATGGTAGTTCGGCGGCCAGTTGACCGACGGCGCGTGAGGCGGGTACGCGCTCGGCCGCACGGCGGCCAGGTCGGCGAGGCGGGTTAAGCGGGGCGCCGGCGTCATGGCTCGACCGTGGCTGTCTGGTGCGCGCGGGGGGCGGGCAGGGTCAGCGCCAGCAGGGCGGCGGCCGCCGCCGCGGCGATGAAGAGGCCGAAATCCAGCCGGAAAGCCGCCAGCGTCTCGCTGGCGATCTGGGAGCCACGTTCCAATATTACCCCAAAAACGGTCGCGCCCAGCGTGCCCATGACGAAGCGCAGCATGTTGAAGATGCCGAGCGCCACGCCCAGCCGGTCCTTCTCCACCACCAGGGTGACCAGGCTGGCCGTCGGCGATTGGGTCAGGCCCATGCCAAAGCCGAGCGCCATCAGGGTGAGGACCAGGGGCAGCACGGGCGTCGCGGCGGTCCAGAACAGCATCCCGGCCCCGGCCGCCGCCACCAGCCCCATGCCGAGGGCGCAGGTCAGGCGTCCGCCGACGGTGTCCGCCAGCCGCCCGGCCAGCGGCGAGACCACGGCCAGGGTCAGCGCCAGCGGGGCCACCAGCAGGCCCGTCTCGGCGAACGAGCGGCCCTGGACGCCGCGCAGGAACTGCGGCAGCAGCAGCTGCAGGCCGAACAGGCAGAAGAGCTGCGCGCCCGAGACCAGCGTCACCGCCGCGTAGGCGCGGCGCTTCAGCAGGCGCAGGTCCACAAACGGGTGCGGCAGGCGCGCCTGCGAGAAGCCGAAGGCGGCCAGCAGGCCGGCGCAGGCCCCCCACAGCAGCAGATTCATTTCCAGGCTCACCGACCCGTTCAGGCCCACCGTCAGGTTGAACAGCATCAGGATCATGGCCCCGGTCAGCGTGCTGGCCCCGACCAGGTCGAAATGCTCGCGGCTGCGGCGGCTGTCCGAGGGCAGACAGGCCGCGATCATCACCACGCCGATCAGGGCGACGGCGGCGTTGAACCAGAACACCGCCGGCCAGCCGAAGGACTGCACCAGCAGGCCGCTGAGCACCGGCCCGGCGCCGTGCGAGGCGGCGTTGACCGTGGCCCAGAAGCCCAGGGCGCCGCCGCGCTCGTTGGCCGGGAACGTCGTGGCGATGATGGCCATCACCGCCGGCAGGGTCGGCGCGTTGGAGATGCCGGCCAGCGCCCGCAGCGCGATCAGCCAGCCGAGATTCGGGGCGAAGGCGGCCGCCGCCGACCAGACGGCCAGCGTCGCCATGCCCACCAGGTAGATGCGCCGGTAGCCGAACATGTCGCCCAGCCGCCCGCAGATCGGCATGAGAGTCGAAAAGAGCAGGACGTAGATGGTGACGATCCACACGCCGCTGTCCAGGCCGGCGCGGTAGTCCTCCAGGATGGACGGCAGGGCCACGTTCATCATACTGTTGCCGGTCGTGCCGACCAGCGAGCCGATCAGCACGGTCGCCAGGATCCACCAGCGCCGGGTTGGAGAGGTCTTAACCACAGTCTGCAAGTATGGCCTCGATTTACCCGCTCCACGCCGCGAATGGCGCGAGTGAACAAGCTCCGCTTACTTGGCCGCCCGCCGCCTTGGGCGAAGGGCCGGCTTCTATCGAGACGCTGCGCGCGCCGCGGCGTTGGGCGGCTCGTCCACGATTAACTCGACGTCCTCCCGGCGCAGGCCGGGACCCGGAGGCGGCCTGCCCGGGCTGGAGGCCGGCTTTCGCCGGCATGACGAAAGACACAAGGATGTACGGATGGATCACCCTGCAAAATGACAGGCCACATGATGGCCGGGGGCCATCTCCCGGTAGAGGGGTTCCTCTTCAAAGCAAACCGCCTGCGCCAGCGGGCAGCGCGTGTTGAAGCGGCAGCCGCGGGGCGGCCGAATCGGGCTGGGGATCTCGCCCTTGAGCACGATCCGCTCGCGCGCCTGCTCGAGCGCCGGGTCCGGGATGGGCACGGCCGCCAGCAGCGCGCGCGTGTACGGGTGGGCCGGGCGCCGGTACAGCTCCTCGCTCTCGGCGAACTCCATGATCTTGCCCAGGTACATCACGGCCACATACCGGCTGATGTGCCGCACCACGGCGAGGTCGTGGGCGATGAACAGGTACGTCAGGTGGAAGGCGTCCTGCAGGTCCTCCAGCAGGTTGATGATCTGCGCCTGGATCGAGACGTCCAGGGCCGAGATCGGCTCGTCGCAGACCAGGAAGACCGGGTCGGAGGCCAGGGCGCGGGCGATGCCGATGCGCTGGCGCTGGCCGCCGGAGAACTCGTGCGGGTAGCGGGTGTGCACGCGCGGGTCCAGGCCCACCACCTGGAGTAGTTCCCGCACGCGCTCGCGCCGCGCCGCGCCCCTGGCCAGGCCGTGGACCTCCAGCGGCTCGCCGATGATGTCCTCCACGGTCATGCGCGGGTTGAGCGAGGCGTACGGGTCCTGGAAGACCATCTGCATCTTCTGGCGCAGGCGGCGCATGTCCTCGCCCCGCAACTCGGCCAGGTCCTGTCCGTCGAAGCGCACGCGGCCGTCGGTGATGGGGTTGAGGCGGATGATGGCCAGGCCGGTGGTGGATTTGCCGCAGCCGCTTTCGCCCACCAGGCCGACCGTCTCGCCGCGCGGCACGTTGAAGCTGATCCCATCCACGGCCTTAACGGCGCCCACCGTCCGGGCGACCGGGAAGCCCCGGACGATGGGGAAGTGGACCCGCAGGTCCTGGACCTCGAGCAGGATTGGGCCGTCAGCCGACGGGGACGGAGACGCGGTCATGCGGTTTACTCTCAATCACCTGGGTCACATCCACCCAGCAGGCGCTGTGGTGTTCGGGCGCCATGGGCCTCGGCGCCGGCCGTTCGGCGAAGCACCGCTCGATGCGGAAGGGGCAGCGCGGGACGAAGGGACAGCCGTCCGGCGGGTTGGCCAGGTCGGGCGGCAGGCCCGGGATGGGCGTCAGGCGCTTGGACCCGCCCGCGTCCAGGCGCGGGATGGCGCCCAGCAGGCCCAGGGTGTAGGGGTGGCGGGGGCGGGCGTACAGCTCCCGGACCGGCGCGTTTTCCATGATGTGGCCGGCGTACATGACGATGATGCGGTCCACCATGCCCGCCACCAGCCCCAGGTCGTGCGTGATCCAGATCACGGACATGCCGGTCTCGTCGCGCAGGCGCTTGACCAGGGTCGTGATCTGGGCCTGGATGGTCACGTCCAGGGCCGTCGTCGGCTCGTCGGCGATGAGCAGGCGCGGGTTGCAGGACAGCCCCATGGCGATCATCACGCGCTGGCGCATGCCGCCCGAGAACTGGTGCGGGTAATCGTCCAGGCGGTTGGCCGCGTCCGGGATGCCCACCTGCTGGAGCAGCTCCAGCGCGCGGGCCCGCGCCTCGCGGCGGCTCAGGCCCAGGTGCAGCATGATGGCTTCGCTCATCTGCTGGTGGATGGTCAGCACCGGGTTGAGCGACGTCATCGGGTCCTGGAAGATCATGGCGATCTCTTTGCCGCGGACGGCGCGCATCTCGGCCCGGCTGAGCGCGAGCAGGTCCCGGCCGTCGAAGAGCACCTGGCCGCCCACGATCCGGCCGGGCGGGGACGGGACGAGGCGCATCAGCGACAGCATCGTCACGCTCTTGCCGGAGCCGCTCTCGCCGACGATGCCGAGCGTCTCGCCCGGCTGCAGGTCGAAATCAACGCCGGCGACGGCGGTGACCAGGCGGCCCTTGGTGTGAAAGACGGTCTTCAGGCCGCGCACCTGGAGCAGGGGCTGGGCGCTCATGCGCGCTCCGTCTCCGATCTGGGCATGGGCAGCGAGCGGCTGACCTCCTCCGGCCGGACGAGCGTCACCGGGACGGGCGAGCGGCGGGCCACCCGGTCGGCGGTCGGGCCGAAGGCGTAACCGTCCGGGCCGCCCTCGCCGTGCGTGCTCATCACGATCAGGTCGATCCTGGCCTGGTCGACGTACTGCAGGATGCCGCCGGCCGGCCGCCCGAAGACCACCGCCACTTCGACGGCGATCCCCTTGGCCTGCAGGCGCTCGGCGACCGGCATCAGCCGGCTCTTGGCCTCGGCCTCCAGGCTGGCCATCTCGCTCTCTTTGTAGACCGGGTGCTGGGCCGTCTCCAGGTCGGCCTCCGAGCCGGGCAGGCGGACGTCGGTGAGGAAGGCGGCGGCGGCCTTGAACAGCCCGCCCGAACGGCCGCTCGGCACCGCCAGCACCTGGAGCAGGTGGACGGTGGCCTGGAGCGGCGCGGCCAGCGCTTCCACATACGGCAGCACCGTCGCTTCGCTGAGCGCCGAGCTGTCCAGCGGGACCAGAATCCTTTTGATCACGGCCGGGCCTCGTTTCTACGCTTCTTTGGCGCCGAACTTCTTGAACCGCTGCTGCGGGTCGGAGACCGAGCGCAGCCAGCCGGCCAGCATGTTGATGAACAGCACCGTCAGGGCGATGGCCACGCCCGGGAAAGTCACCAGCCACCAGGCCTTGGTCATATAATCGCGCCCGTCCGAGAGCATCAGGCCCCAGGACGATTCCGGCGGCTGGATGCCCATGCCCAGGAACGAGAGGGCGGCCTCGGCCAGGATGATGCGGGCCAGCTCCATCACCGCGATGGTCAGGATGGGCGAGACCAGGTTGGGCAGGATGTGGCGGAAGACGATGCGCAGGTCGCTGCTGCCGATGACGCGCGCGGCCTTGACGAAGACCTCCTCGCGCAGCGACAGGGTGACGCCACGCACGATGCGGGCGAAGATCATCCAGCCGTTGATCATCAGCGCGATCATCATGTTCTCGAGGTTGGGGCCGAGCATGATCAGGATCGTCAGCGCCACCAGCAGGCCGGGGAAGGCGGTCTGGATGTCCACCCAGCGCATGATGACGGTGTCCACCCAGCCGCCGAAATAGCCGGCCAGCATGCCCAGCACGCTGCCGAACAGGCAGGTCACGGCCACGACGCCCAGGCCCACGGTCAGCGAGACGCGGCTGCCGTGGATGATGCGGTCGAGGATCGGCCGGCCGAGCTGATCCGCGCCCAGGGCGTAGTGGTAGTTGAACTCCCCCTGAACCGTGAGAGTGGGCGCCGACAGGCGCAGGCGCAGGTTCTGCCGGGCGTAGTCCTGGGCGATCCACGGGGCGGCCAGGGCCAGGCCGATGATCAGCGCGAACCCGAGGGCGCCCACCAGCGCCACGCGGTCGCCGGCCAGGTCGGCCAGCAGCTCGCGGAGCAGATGCAGCCAGGGATAACGGCGCTCCGCCACCTGTTCCGCTTCCGCCGGCCCGACCGCGGCCGCCCGGTCCAGCTTTAAATCTCGCAGCGTGGTTGCCATCTCGGCCTCCGAAGAGCGGATCGCTACGTGTAGCGGATGCGCGGGTCGAACCACCCGTAGGTCAGGTCGATCAACAGATTGAGGCCCACCACCAGCACGCCGACGATGAAGACGTCGGCCTGCAGCAGCGGCAGGTCCTGGCGGCGGATGGCGTCCATCGCCAGCAGGCCCACGCCCGGCCACCCGAAGACCACTTCCACGATAACCGTGAAGCCGGCCAGCAGGCGGGTGAGCTCCCAGCCGCTCAGGGTGACGATGGGGATGGCGGCGTTTTTGAGGGCGTGGCCCATGATCACGGCCCGCTCGGTCAGGCCGCGGGCGCGGGCGGCCGTCACATAATTCCGGCCCAGCTCGTCTAGCGTGCTGGAGCGCACGATCTGCGTGATGCGGCCCAGCGGGGCGGCCGCCAGGGTGACGGCCGGCAGCACCAGGTGGTTCCAGGTGCCGTAACCGGAGGTGTAGAACCAGCCCAGGTTGACGGCGAAGATCAGGATGAGCATCAGCCCGAGCCAGTTGGAGGCCACGCACATGCCCAGCAGCGAACCGAGCGAGCACAGGTGGTCGAGCCAGGTGCGCGGGCGCAGGGCGGCCAGCACCCCGAGCGGGATGGCCAGGACCACGGCCAGCGCCATCGCGGCGAAGGCCAGCAGGAAGGTGGCCGGCAGGCGCTCGAGCACCAGCGGCAGGGCGGGCGAGCGCTGCCAGAGCGAGTCGCCGAAATCGCCGCGAATAGCGCCGGCGGCGAAGCGCAGGAACTGGACGTGCAGGGGGTCGTTGAACCCCAGGGCCTGGCGCATCTGCTCATACTGTTCCTGGGAGGCGTCGAGCGGCAGCATCACCTTCACCGGGTCCCCGATAGCGTGGGTGATGATGAAGACCGCGATGGAGACGCCGATCACCGAGGCGACGGCGTAGACGAGCCGGCGGATCAGATAGCCTGCCATGACATTTTCCTTCCCGGCGTGGACCGCCCCGGCCGCTTCCGGGACGCCGGGTTGACGGGCGGCGACGGATGGAGGATCATGGTGTCTGCCGGGCCCCGCCGCGCACTGTGGCGAGAACGGGGCGAGGCCCGGCCCTCCAGGCCCTCTGCCAGACGCTCTGGCAGAGGGCCGAACGGCGCGCCGACCAAGCTACTTCAGGCTCATCGTCGCAAACAGGATGCGGCCGTCCAGGCGCGGCGTCCACTGCAGCCGCGCGCTCAGGCCGTAGATGTTCTCGACGTTGACCAGGAAGAGGATGGCGGCCTCGTCGCGCGTGATGCGGACGACTTCGTGGTACATCGCCTCGCGCTTCTTCTGATCGATCTCGGTCCGCCCCTCGTTGATCAGCCGGGTGACCTCCTCGTTGCAGTAGGATGAGCCGCGGCCGTCGCAGGCCACGTAGTTGGAGAAGGTCCGGTCGGCGTCCAGGAACGGGTTGTCGTGTGAGACGAAGATCATCTGGGCGCGGTTCTCCTGATCGAACAGGATGTCCAGGTACTTGGAGAACTCGCTGATGTTGACGCGGACGTTCAGGCCCACCTCGGTGAGCTGGCCGGCGATGGCCTCCACCAGCTCGCCGTCCTTGAGCCAGCGCCCGCGCTCGCTCTCGATGACGATCTCGGTGCCGTCGTAGCCGGCCTCCGCCAGCAGAGCCCTGGCCTTCTCCGGGTCGTACGGGTAAGCCTCCACGTCCGGGTTGTAGCCGAAGTGGCCGGGGGTGAGCACCTGGCCGTCGGCGACGACCGCGAAGCCGCCGTAGATGGCCTCGGCCAGCAGCTCCTTGTCCACCGCGTAGTTGATGGCCTGGCGGATGCGGACATCGGCCAGCGGCCCGCTGCGGGTGTTCAGCAGGATGATCGGGAAGTCCAGGCCGGGGGTGTGCACGGCGACGGGCGCCTGGTCGATCTGCTCCGGCAGCAGGTTCGGGACCAGGTCCGCCTCACCCGCCTGCAGCGCGGCCAGCCGGGTGGACTCCTCCAGGATCGGGCGGACGCGGACGGTCTGGATGGCGGGCGCGCCGCCCCAGTAATCGGCGTTGGCCTGCAGCACCACCTCGACGCCGCGGTTCCAGCTGACGAATTTGTACGGGCCGGTGCCGATCGGCTCGTTGGCGAACTTGGCCGGGTCCGCCTGCACGTAGCCGGGCTCGACGATCTTGAGCCAGTAGACGCGGGCCGGCAGGGTCGGGTCGGGGCCTTCGGTGATGATATTGACGGTCATCTCATCCACCTTGACCGCGTCCACGATCGTCCCGACGTTGGAGAGCTGCTCGGAGTTGAGCTCCGGGCTGATGATGCGCTTGACGCTGAAGACGACGGCGTCGGCGTTGAAGGGCGCGCCGTTGTGGAAGGTGACGCCCTCGCGCAGCTTGAACTGCCAGGTGGTGGCGTCCAGCTGCGTGTACTCGGTCGCCAGCAGCGGGACAAGGTTCGCGTCTGCGTCGCGTGTCAGGAGCGTCTCGTAGACGTTGTCGGTGACGACGCGCTCGTTGCCGTCGTCGCGCGCCTGCGGGTCGAGCGTCGAGGGGTCTTCGCCGATGATGACCGTGATCTCGCTGGCCGCCGGCGCGGCGGTGGCCGCCGGCGCGGCGGTAGCCGCCGGCGCGGCGGTGGCCGCCGGGGGTTGGGTGGCCTGGGGGGCGGACGTGGCCTGGGGGGCCTGCGTGGCGGGGCCGGCGCAGGCGGCCAGCAACAGGGCCAGGCCCACGAACGCGCCAGGGATCGGGCTGATTCTCTTCTTTAGCACGGCTCCTCCTGGGATGGCGACTATGACTGAGTGGACGGTTCCGTCAGCGTGGGAGGGTCAAAGCGATCGTCCGGATCAACACCTCCTTTCGGCGTCAGCCGGCCGCCTGCTCGCCGACTTTGTCCAGCCAGCGCTGGACCGGCGGCGTCTCGGTCAGCTCGGACTCGGTGACCACGTCGATGAAGGTCGGGCGGTCGCTGGCCAGGGCTGTCCGCAGGGCCGGCTCCAGGTCGGCGGGATCGTCCACGCGCACGCCGCGCACCCCGAAGCCCTGCGCCACGGCGGCGTAGTCCGTGTCCGCTGAGAAATCGACCGAGTGGTAGCGGCGGTCGCGGTACAGGTGCTGGAGTTCCTTGATCCAGCCGAAGGCGGCGTTGTTGAATTGCAGGATGACGACCGGCAGGTCCAGGCGCGCGATGGTCTCCAGGTCGCCGCACGACATCCCGAAGCCGCCGTCGCCGGTCAGCGCCACGACCGGGGCATCCGGCCGGGCCAGTTTCGCGCCGACGGCGCCCGGCAGGGAATAGCCCAGGCCGCCATAGCCGCGCGGGATGACGATATGCCGGCCGGCCGGGCTGGGGTAGAAGGCGGAGGTGAAGGGGGTGCCGGTGCCGGGATCGGCGACGACCACGCTGCCGGGCGGGAGCAGCTCACACAGGGCCCGCATCACGCGCTGCGGCTTGATGGGGCGCGCGTCCGAGTTCAGCTTGGCGGCCTCGGACTGCCGCCAGGCGGCCCGCAGCCCCTCGAAGTCGGCCCACGGCTCGCGCGGGCCGTCCCGGCCGTCGCTGGCGACGCGCTGGCGCGCGTCGGCGAGCATCGCGCGCAGGGTCGCCTGGGCGTCGCCGGCCAGGCCGACCGTCACCGGGTAGGTGTTGCCGATCTCGGCCGGGTCCGCGTCGAGCTGGATGATTTTGACAGCGCCGTTGCGGTCCGGCAGCGACCAGTTCAGGGTGGTCACCGAGTCGGTCTTGCAGCCGACGAACAGCACCAGGTCGGCGGCGGCCAGCACCTGGTTGGCGTAGGGCCGGGCGCCGTTGCCGCCCACCACGCCCAGGCTGAGCGCGTGCGCTTCGTCGATGCTGCCCTGGCCGTTGATGGACGTCCCGACCGGCAGGGAGAGCAGCTCGGCCAGCTCGGTCAGCTCGCGCCACGCGCCGGAGATGACGGCCCCGCCGCCGGCGACGACGACCGGACGCCGCGCCTGCCAGAGCAGGTCGACGGCGCGGGCCACGTCGGCCGGGTAGGCGGCGCTGCGGTAGGCCGGGAACGTCCGGCACTCGGGTTCCGCATACAGCGGTTCGGCCTCGAATGTCTCCTCCAGGACGTCCTCGGGCAATGTGATCTGCACCGGGCCGGGCCGCCCGGTGGTGGCCAGGCGGAAGGCCTTGCGGACCACCTCCGGGGTGCGGTCGGCGTGGGTGAGGGTGGCGCGCCACTTGGTGACGGGCGCGAACAGGCCGGGCTGGTCCAGTTCGGTGAGGACGTTGCGGCCCTGGTGCTGGAGGGGGATATCGGTGGTGAAGGCCAGCATGGCGATGGACGAGGCGTTGGCCTCGGCCAGGCCGGGCAGCAGGTAGGTGGCGCCCGCGCCGCTGGGCGCCTCGCACACGCCGGGCCGCCCGCTCAG
>DAOUAB010000148.1:0-14027 GCA_034434015.1 Anaerolineales bacterium | reverse complement strand
TAATGTGCTCTCTGGCGGTGATATTCGGTCTAGACACACCCGAATTGTCCGCCGGTGGGCAGGATTCCGCGAGGGGCCCTGCCCACGTTCATCGTCAGGATAAGTTAGTCAAAACTCCAATACTGAAGGCAGAGCGAGATAGTGAAATCAAAACATGTATGGCCGTCCGTTTCCGGGGCTGCACGAAGCCTGCTTCAGGAGGCAGATCATGAGCCCGCTTCAACGTCTCGTTCACTTCACGGGCAGGCTGCTCCAGTCCGTTGTTCGCCTGTGGCGCTCAACCTTTTCCCCTAAGAACCTGTCTCTAAACCTCAGCAGAGGCGTCGCCGACGG
The DNA here is from genome assembly GCA_034434015.1 of Anaerolineales bacterium. GTDB lineage: Bacteria > Chloroflexota > Anaerolineae > Anaerolineales > UBA6663 > SpSt-583. Next base: position 13,694 of record DAOUAB010000148.1, on the reverse strand, counting down.
CACTGCCGTCGGCTATCGGGCGGGTTTAGAGATAAGCTCTAAGCAACACACCCCGGAACTCGCTGAGCTGGAAGCGAAGTTCTATGCAGACGACGATCCCGAGCGGGTCTGGAACCGGCAGTTTTCGAATTCTATTCGTTCCGGGCGCGGATAAGCCAACCAACTGTGCTTACGGGCACGCTGAAGAAACGAAAGGGCAGCCCGTCAGCTGCCCTTTCATTTTAGAAACTGTCTCTAAACCTCAGCAGAGGCGTAGCCGACGGCACTGCCGTCGGCTATCGGGCGGGTTTAGAGATAAGCTCTTAGTTGGCGTCAGTGCGAGGGCGCGAGTTAGAACAGCCCCCAATCCGCGCCGGCGCCCTCTTCCATCATGGAGGGGTCCCACAATTCCATCCCCATCTCGATCGTCGCCGGCCCCTCCGTCACCGACATGACCTTGTTGCGCGTCTGCTCCAGCATGGCCGGGCCGTACGGACAGAAGGGCGTGGTCAGGATCATCTTGAGCCAGGTCTTGCCGTCCGGCTGAAAGGCCAGGTCGCGGACCAGCCCCAGTTCGATGATGTTCAGGCCGATCTCGGGGTCGATGACCTCGCGCAGCGCCTCTTTGACCATCGCCGCTTTATCGGCGTCCTGGGTTTCCGCCTGCCAGACCACTTTGCTGCCGGTGCTCGTCTGCGCCATACCGTGTTCTCCCTGATGTGCGGGCTTATGGGTTTGCCGCAATCGTCTGCGGCCGGATGACGAACACGCAGTGCTCGGCGCCGTCGAGCACGCAGTTCGTCTTCTCCACGTCCGCGTCCAGCACCTGGCGGATCACCGTCTGGTCGATGGTGCAGATCTCGGGATGACGCTGGCCGATGCGGACGTAAGGGCAATTATACTCGGTCAGGTGGATGGTCTCGCCGGTCCGCTTCCACTTGGCCAGGAAGCCCTCGGCGCCCAGGAGCTGCACCAGCAGTTCCATCCTGGCCTCGAGCGATTTGCCCTGCATTTTCTGGGAATACTCGGCGACCACGCCTTCGGCCATGCGCGTGAAAATGGCCTCGATGGTCTCCGGGGGCAGGGTGGCCTTGAGCTCGCCCAACAGGCGCTCGCTGAGCTGCAGGTAGCGGGCCGGGAAACGTTCCTGCGCCGCGTCGGTCAGCGAATAAGCCAGGTGCGGGCGGCCGACGCCCCGGCGCACCTCGACTGACTTGACCAGGCCCTCCGCCTGCAACGCGGAAATGTGATGGCGCACAGAGACGGCCGAGATGCCCAGCCGGTCCACCAGTTCAGCGATGGTGGCCTGATGGGCGGCCTTGATCTGGAGCAAAATTTGGTCGCGTGTGGTGCTCATATTGTCAAACCACGTGACATTATATCGAGATTTCAGAATACTGTCAATAAAACAGATATTTATAGCAATTATTGACACCGATTGTGACGAATGCTATAATCACTGGGCACTGGTCAGTCAACGCCTGCCTACTTTCCGCGCCCAAGCGCGCCTGATGCAAGGAGAACAACCTCAATGACCGCCGTCCTCGAAATTCGCAACCTGCATGTCTCGGTGGAGGACAAGCCGATCCTCAAGGGCCTGGACCTGACCGTGAAGCAGGGTGAAGTGCACGCCCTGATGGGTCCGAACGGCACCGGCAAATCGACCCTGGCCTACACGTTGATGGGCCACCCGAACTACACGGTGACGGCCGGGCAGGTGATCTTCAAAGGCGTCGAACTGCTGGAGCTGGAGCCGGATGAGCGCTCGCGCCTGGGCCTGTTCCTGGCCTTTCAGTATCCGGTGGCCATCCCGGGCGTGTCGGTGGCCAATTTCCTGCGCACGGCGATCAACGCCCGCCGGCGCGCCGCCAATCCCGAGGACAAGGGCATCTCCATCCCCGAGTTTCGCAAGCTGCTCAAGAGCAAGATGGACCTGCTGCAGATGCCGCACGACTTCGCCGGCCGCTACCTGAACGACGGCTTCTCCGGCGGCGAGAAGAAGCGCGCCGAGATCCTGCAGATGGCGACGCTCGAACCCGAGATCGCCATCCTGGACGAGACCGACTCGGGCCTGGACATCGACGCGCTGCGCATCGTGGCCTCCGGCGTCAACACCCTGGCCGGGCCGGGCCTCGGCGTGCTGGTCATCACTCACTATCAACGCATCCTGAACTACATCAAACCCCACTTCGTGCACATCATGCTCAACGGCCGCATCGTCGAATCGGGCGGCGCCGATCTGGCCCTGCACCTGGAGGAGCACGGCTACGATTGGGTGCGCGAGAAGCACGAAGAGTCGGCCTAGCGCGCAGGACGCGACCCGCCATCCGGAGGCTGCCATGCCTGAGCTTGAGAAGATCGACGTCAACGACGAATACAAAGAGAAGTACGGGTTCCACGATCCCGAGCAGTACGTCTTCAAGACGCGCAAGGGCCTGGACCACGAGATCATCGACCAGATCTCGACCATGAAGGGCGAGCCGGACTGGATGCGCCAGTTCCGCCACCGCGCGCTGGACATCTTCCTCAAGAAGCCGCTGCCCACCTGGGGCGGCGACCTGGGGCAGATCGACTTCGACAACATTTACTACTACCTGAAGCCGACCGACGACAGCGCCACCTCCTGGGATGAGGTGCCGTCCGACGTCAAGCGCACCTTCGACAAGCTGGGCATCCCGGAGGCCGAGCAGAAGTTCCTGGCCGGCGTCGGCGCGCAGTACGACTCGGAGGTCGTCTATCACAACATCCAGAAGCACCTGGAGGAGCAGGGCGTCATCTTCCTGTCCACCGACGACGGCCTGAAACAGCACCCCGAGCTCTTCCGGGAATACTTCGGCAAGACCATCCCGCCGACCGATAACAAGTTCGCGGCCCTGAACAGCGCGGTCTGGTCGGGCGGCTCGTTCATCTACGTGCCCAAGGGCGTGCACGTCGAGATGCCGCTGCAGGCCTACTTCCGCATCAACGCCAAAAACGTCGGCCAGTTCGAGCGCACGCTGATCATCGTGGACGAAGGCGCCTACGTGCACTACGTCGAGGGCTGCACGGCCCCGATCTACTCCAGCGACTCGCTGCACTCGGCCGTGGTCGAGATCATCGTCAAGAAGAACGCGCGCTGCCGCTACACCACCATCCAGAACTGGTCTACCAACGTCTACAACCTGGTGACCAAGCGCGCCGTGGCCTACGAGGGCGCGACGATGGAGTGGGTGGACGGCAACCTGGGCTCCAAGCTGACGATGAAGTACCCGGCCGTCTACCTGATGGAGCCGGGCGCGCACGGCGAGATCCTCTCCATCGCCTTCGCCGGCCCGGGCCAGCACCAGGACGCCGGCGGCAAGGTGGTCCACGGCGCGCCGCGCACCTCCAGCAAGATCACGTCCAAGTCCATCAGCAAGGGCGGCGGGCGCACCTCCTACCGCGGCCTGCTCAAGGTGTACAAGGGCGCGGCCGGCTCGCGGTCCAACGTGGTCTGCGACGCGCTGCTCATTGACGACAAGAGCCGCTCGGACACCTACCCGTACATCGAGATCGACGAGGACGACGTGACCATCGGCCACGAGGCCTCGGTCTCCAAGGTGGGCGAGGACCAGCTCTTCTACCTGATGAGCCGCGGCCTGAGCGAGGAAGAGGCCGCCACCATGGTGGTCTCCGGCTTCATCGAGCCGCTGGTCAAGGAGCTGCCGATGGAGTACGCGGTCGAGATGAACCGCCTGATCCAGCTCCAGATGGAAGGCAGCGTCGGCTAGGAGTGGGTAATGGACAGTGGACAGTGGACAGCGATCACGGTCCAGCGTCCACGGATACACCAGGCAGCGTCAATGACTACAACCGAAACCAGCCTCCACACGCCCGCGCCCGTCAACGGCGCGAAATACCCGCGCACGATCATCAGCACCGGCCGCAAGAAGGACGAGCCGGCGGCCGCCGAGCTCAGGATCGAGCGGGCCGAGGTCCAGGCCCTCTCCCGGTTCAAGCGCGACCCCGAGTGGTACGCCCGCCGCCGCCTGGCCGCGCTCCGGCAGTACGCGGCCACGCCCATGCCGACCCTGGCGGACGAGGCCTGGCGCCGCACCGATATCCGCGGCTTCAAGTGGGGCGAGGTCGTCTTCCCGCACCGCGCCGCGAATGGCCGCGCCGGGCGCATCCCGGGCTCGCTGCTCCGGCCGCTGGCCGGCCGGGAGCAGGGCGGGCAGCTGGTCCTGGTCGGCGGCCGGACCGAGCAGTATGAGCTCAACGCCGCGCTGAAGAAGCAGAAGGTCATCTTCGCCGATTTCTTCACCGCCGCCAGGAAGTATCCCGACCTGGTCCGGAAGCACCTCGGCAAAGTCGTGCCGATCCAGGAGGGCAAGTTCGCGGCCCTGGCCGAAACGATGGCCGATTACGGCCTGTTCGTCTATGTGCCGAAAGGCGCGCAGCTGGCCCTGCCGCTGCACTCCGTGGCCTGGCTCCCCGGCCCGTCGCACTTCGGCCGGGTCCTGATCGTGGTGGACGACGGCGCCGCGGCCACCGTGGTCCACGAGACCTCGTCGCCGCCGGGCGCCGAGCGCGCCGCCCTGCACGCCGCCACCGTCGAGGTCCGCGTCGGGCGGAAGGCGCACCTGACCTTCGTCGAGCTTCAGTCGCTGGGCGAGAACGTCTGGAACTTCACCCACGAGCGCGTGCGGGTGGGGGCGGGCTCCACGGTGGACTGGATCTTCGTCGCCCAGGGCACGCGCCTGACCAAGAACTTCTCCGAGATCGACCTGGACGGCGAGGGCGCCACCGGCAAGATGTCCGGCTATTACTTCACCGACGGCGAGCAGCACCTGGACCACGACACCCAGCAGAACCACAACGCGCCGCACACCACCAGCGACCTGCTGTTCAAGGGCGCGCTCAAGGACCGCAGCCGCTCGGTCTGGCAGGGCATGATCTACGTGGCGCCCGGCGCGCAGAAAACCGACGGCTACCAGGCCAACCGCAACCTGGTGCTCAGCCCGGAGGCGCGCGCCGACTCGATCCCGGGCCTGGAGATCATGGCCGACGACGTGCGCTGCACGCACGGCGCCACGGTCGGCCAGATGGAGATGGAGCACATCTTCTACCTGATGGCGCGCGGCCTGAGCCGGCGCGAGGCCGAGCGCCTGGTGGTGGACGGCTTCTTCGACCCGATCCTGCAGCGCATCCCGTTCGAGGGCGTGCGCGAACGCCTGAAGCGCTCGATCGAAGCCAAGATGGGGTAAAATGCCGCGGATCAAGCTCAGCCCGGGCGAACGGGTCGAGGTGCGCTGCCATCATCGGCGGGGCGGGCAGATCGTGCACGACTGGCTGCCCGGCCGTGTGGTGCAGGCCGATCACCGGATGGCCGCCATCCGGTTCGAGACCGAGGTCTATTCCAGCAACGGCTGGCTGATCCCCGACCGGACCCTGTGGTGCGCGCACGGCTCCCCGAACCTGCGCCGCCTGCCCGGGCTGGAACTGCAATCGGCATGACGCGCTTTCTTCGGCAGGTCTGCTTCTGTATCGGCGCAAGAGGGCGAGGGTAGGCGCTCCGCCCTCTTGCGAGTCCTGCCAGCCTACGGCGTCATTCCCCTAACGCTTTCCAGCTGCGTGGACATATCGCGGCAGCGAGGTTGATTGCCATGAGCACTCCGTACGCCCGTCCTGAAGCTCTGGTGGACACCCAGTGGGTGGCCGACCATCTGAACGACCCGAAAGTCCGCATCGTCGAATCCGACGAGGATATCCTGCTCTATGACCAGGGCCACATCCCCGGCGCCGTCATGATCGACTGGGTCCAGGACCTGAACGACCGGGTCCGGCGCGATTACCTCGGGCGCGAGGGGTTCGAGGCCCTGCTCTCGTCTAAGGGCATCGCCAACGACACGACCGTCGTCTTCTACGGCGACAAGAACAACTGGTGGGCCTGCTATGCGTTCTGGGTCTTCCAGCTCTTCGGCCATACCCAGGCCAGGATCATGAACGGCGGCCGCAAGAAGTGGATTGACGAAGGACGCCCGCTGAGCCGGGAGGCGCCGGTCTATCCCAAGACCGCCTACCAGGCGCAGGAGCGCGCCGACTACAAGATCCGCGCCTTCCGCGACCAGGTGCTGGCGCACGTGCTGGCGCGCGGGCCGCTGGTGGACGTCCGCTCGGCCAAGGAATACACCGGCGAGCTGCTGCACATGGAGCAGTATCCGCAGGAAGGCGCGCTGCGCGGCGGCCACATCCCGGGCGCCAAGAGCATCCCGTGGGCCAAGGCCGTGAACGACGACGGTACGTTCAAATCGGTCGAAGAGCTGAAGCAGTTGTACGAGGCCGAGAACGGCCTGCGCCCGGACCAGAACATCATCGCCTATTGCCGCATCGGCGAGCGCTCGTCGCACACCTGGTTTGTGCTGACCTATCTGCTCGGCTACCCGAACGTCCGCAATTACGACGGCTCGTGGACCGAGTGGGGCAACCTGGTCGGCGCGCCCATCGAGAAGTAAATCGTCAGCCGCGACCGGTGATCAGTGGCCAGCGCCATGCCGGCTGCCACTGATCACCGCTCACTGATCGCCGACCGCCTGCGTCATCATGCCCACCCGCCAAGAGTCCATCGATTTTATCCTCGATCACTATGAGCATCCGCGCCACCGGGGGGTGCTGACGGACGCCAGCCTGGTGCTGCAGGGCGGCAACCCGGGCTGCGGCGATGTGCTGACCTTCTACCTCAGGCTCGGCGCGGACGGCCGCGTGGCCGCGGTGGCGTTCGAAGGCGAGGGCTGCACCATCAGCCAGGCGGCGGCCTCGGTGATGACCGACAAGGTCCTGGGCCTGACGCTGGCCGAGCTCACGACCATGGACCAGGAGGCCCTCATCGACGAGCTGGGACGCGAGGTGGTCTCCACGCGCATCCGCTGCGCGACGCTGGCCCTCAACCTGCTCAAAACGGCCGAGCCGCAGTTCCGCAGCCGCGGCCGCAACGGCGCCGCCGGTCCGGCGCCGGACGCGCCGCCCGCCTAGTCTCAGGATCGTGCTATCATCCACCTCAATGGCTGACCTGCGCCGCCGCGACCTCGCCCACTGCCGGGCCGACTTCCCGATCCTCCAGCGCGAGGTGCATCCGGGCGTGCCGCTGGTCTACCTGGACTCCACGGCCACGGCCCAGAAGCCGGCGGCCGTGATCGAGGCCATGGACCGCTACTACCGCTGGTCCAACGCCAACGTCCACCGCGGCATCCATACGCTGGCGGAGGAGGCGACGGCGCTGTACGAGGACGCCCGCGACCGGGTCCGGAAGTTCATCAACGCCCGCAGCCGCAAAGAGGTGATCTTCACCCGCAACGCCACCGAGGCCCTCAACCTGGTGGCGCTGACCTGGGGCCGGCGCACGATCCGGTCTAACGACTTGATCGTGCTTACAGAGATGGAGCATCACTCCAACCTGGTGCCGTGGCAGATGCTGGCGGCCGAGACCGGCGCGCGGCTGGAGTTCATCCCGGTCACCGACGACGGGGAGCTGGACCTGGCGCAGGCCGGGCGCCTGCTGGCGCAGGGGCCGAAGCTCGTCAGCCTGACGCACATGAGCAACGTGCTGGGCACCATCAACCCGGTGCGCGACCTGGCGCGGCAGGCGCACGCGGCCGGCGCGGTGGTGGTGGTGGACGGCGCGCAGTCCGTGCCGCACTTCGCCGTGGATGTGCAGGACCTGGGCGCCGATTTCCTGGCCTTCTCCAGCCACAAGATGTGCGGCCCGACCGGCCTGGGCGTGCTGTGGGGGCGCCAGAGCCTGCTGGAAGAGATGCCGCCCCTGTTCGGCGGCGGCGACATGATCAAGCGCGTCTACCTGCGCGAGTTCAAGGTCAACGACCTGCCCTACAAGTTCGAGGCCGGGACGCCGGCCATCGCCGAGGCGGTCGGCCTGGGCGCGGCGGTGGACTACCTGGAGTCGGTCGGGATGGACGCCGTCGCCGCCCACGAGCGCGAGATCATCGCCTACGCCCTGGAGCGCCTGGAGGAGGTGCCGGGGGTGAAGGTGTACGGGCCGCCGGCCGAGAAGAAGGGCGGGGTGGCGGCGTTCTCGCTGGCGGGCGTCCACCCGCACGACATCGCCCAGGTGCTGGACCGGGACGGCGTCGCCGTCCGCGCCGGCCATCACTGCGCCATGCCCCTGCACGACCGCTTCAATCTGCCGGCCACCGCCCGCGCCAGCTTCTACCTGTACAACACCACGGCCGATGTGGACCGGCTGGTGGCGGGGCTGTACAAGGTGAAGCAGCTGTTTGGATAATGGACGACTTCTACCGCGAGCTGATCCTCGACCACTACAAGAACCCGCGCAACAAGGGCACGCTCGATCCGCACGACTTCTCGTATTCGGATGAGAACCCGCTGTGCGGCGACCAGTTGCGCATCGACGTGCGCCTGGATGAGCAGCAGCGCGTGAAGGAGGTGGCCTTCACCGGACGCGGCTGCGCCATCTCGCAGGCCTCCGCCTCGCTGCTCACCGAGCACATCCTCGGCCGGTCGTTGGCCGAGGTGAAGGCGCTCACCAAAGAGGACATCCTCGCATTGCTCGGCATCGAGCTGACGCCGGTGCGCCTGAAGTGCGCGCTGCTCTCGCTCAAGGTGCTGAAGGCGGGCGCGTACGGCCTGGAAGGACAGAAATACTCAGAGGAAGAATAGTCTTTCACCAAGGAGCTTATGGTTTACTACGACAAGGTGGATCCCGCCAACGCCGACTACATCGCCGTGGCGACGGTGGACGAGCTGCCCAACGGGGCGCGCAAGATCATCGAGATCGACGGCAAGGCGCTGGCCGTCTTCAACATCGCCGGCGCTTTCTACGCCATCGCCGACGTGTGCTCGCACGACGACGGCCCGGTGGCCGAGGGCGAGCTGGACGGCTACGAGATCGAGTGCCCGCGCCACGGCGCGCGCTTCGACGTGCGCACCGGCAAGGTCCTCTCCTTCCCCGCGATCGTGGACATCCCGGCGTACCCGGTGAAGGTCGAAAACGGCGAGGTCCTCATCGGCCTGCCGCCGGCCTGAGCACGCCCGGCTCCCTCCGCCGCGGCCGCGCCTCCGGGTGCGGCCGTTTTTCATCCGTGACCGCCGCGTTCCACCGGCCGGGTATAATCGGCCCGGTATCTTCACGTCGGCAAAGGCCCCCCGTTGACGACCCCATCCCGCGCCTATCTCATGCTCACCGTCTTCACCGCCGGCCTGGTGACGCTGGCGGTGGAGCTCTCGGCCTCCCGGCTGCTCGGCAACATCTTCGGCACCAGCAACCTGGTGTGGGCCAACGTCATCGGCCTGATCCTGCTGTACCTGGCGGCCGGTTACTTCATCGGCGGGCGCTGGGCGGACCGCTCGCCGCACCCGCGCACGTTCTACGGCCTGCTCACCGTCGCCGCCTTCCTGTGCGGCCTGGTCCCGCTCGTCGCCCGCCCGGTCCTGCGCTTCGCGGCCGAGGCCATGGCCGTGCTGGACGCGGCCGTGGTCGGCGGCTCGTTCCTGGCCGTCCTCATCCTGTTCGCGGCCCCCATCACGCTCCTGGGCTGCGCCTCGCCCTTCGCCATCCGCCTGGCCATCACCGATCCGGCCGAGGCCGGCCGGGTCTCCGGCCGCATCTACGCCGTCTCCACCCTCGGCTCGCTCGTCGGCACGTTCAGCCCGGTGCTCATCTTCATCCCCTGGCTCGGCACCACGCGCACCTTCCTGCTCATGGCCGGCCTGCTCTTCGCCGTCGCCTGGCCGGGGCTGTGGCTGGCCGACCGGCGCCGCGCCCGGCTGGCCCTGCTCCTGCCGGCCGTGGTCGCCATCGCCGCGGCGCTCACCCTCTCCGGCTCGCTGCGCCCCATCCAGGGCCTGATCCCGGAGTCGGAGGTCGAGTCCGAGTACAACTTCATCCAGGTGGTCCAGGTCGGCGAGACGCGCTATCTCCTGCTCAACGAAGGGCAGGGCATCCACTCGGTCTATCACCCGGACCGGCTGGAGACCTTCGGGACCTGGGATTATTTCCTGGCCGGCCCGTTCTTCAACGCCGCGCCCTTCGACCCGGCCCGCGTGCGGAGCCTGGGCGTCGTCGGCCTGGCGGCCGGCACCATCCCGCGCCAGTACACGGCCGTGTTCGGCGCGATCCCCATTGACGGCTGGGAGATTGACGGCGCCATCGTGGCGGCCGGCCGCCGCTACTTCGACATGAACGCGCCTAACCTGAACGTGGTGGTCGCGGACGGGCGCTGGGGCCTGGCGCACTCGCCGCGCCGCTACAACGTGGTGGCCGTGGACGCCTACCGGCTGCCGTACATCCCCTGGCACCTGACCACGCGCGAGTTCTTCCAGGAGGCCCGCGACCACCTGACCGACGACGGCGTGCTGGTGATCAACGTCGGCCGGACCTTCACCGACCGCCGGTTGATTGACGCCCTGGGCGGCACCCTGCGGGCCGTCTTCCCGTCGGTGCACGCCGTGGACGTGCCGGACTCGTTCAACACGATCCTGTACGCCACGGTCCAGCCGACCGCGGCCGGGAACCTGGCCGCCAACCGCGACGCGCTGCCGCCGGACGCCCACCCGCTGCTGCGCGACGTCCTGTTCCGGGCGGTGGAGAACCTGCAGCCGGCGCCCGTCGCGGACACGGTCTTCACGGACGACTGGGCCCCCATCGAGCAGTTGACCAACGCCATCGTCATTGATTTTTTTCTGCAGGATGGGGCCTCTCAGTTGGGCGGACCATGAGTCTGGCGCCAGGGCGCAAAGACCCGAAGTTCTCCGCGTCCTTCGGGTGAAAGCAGAAAACCATGTCGTCTGAGCACAAGGGAGCCGGGATGAGGGCCTTGCCGGAGTGGTGGGTGACGGTCTGCCGGGGGATACTGGTGGTGGGCCTGCCGATTGCGTTGACGCTGACGAATGTGCGGCTTTTGATGACGCCGGCCTTCCCCGAGATCGAGTACAACCTGCCCGACTTCCCGGCCGATTTCTACGGCTTCACCCGAGACGACCGGCTCTACTGGGCCAAGCGCTCCATCGGCTACATCCTGGGCGACGCGCGCGTCGGCCCGGTGGAGGCCTGGAAGTTCTCGGACGACGGCCGCGCCCCGGTCGGCACGACGGCCCCGGCTGGCACCGAGACGTGTTCTTTCTACGGCGACGACTATGGCCCGCGCGACTGCACCTACTTCTACAACGACCGCGAGGTGCGTCACATGGTGGACGTGCGCCGCGTGGTCAGCGCGGCCCTGCTCGTCTGGGCGCTGGCCGGCCTGCTGGTCCTGGCCGCGATCGCGGCGCTGGCCTACTTCCGGCGGACCGCGGCGCTGCGCTGGGGCCTGCTCACCGGCGCGGCCGTCACCTGGATCCTCTACATTTTCGTGGTGCTCTTCGTCGTCGTCGGCTTCCAGCAGTTTTTCACCTATTTTCACCGGGTCTTTTTTGAGGGGGACACCTGGATTTTCCTGTGGTCGGACTCGCTCATCCGGCTCTTCCCCCTGAAGTTCTGGTTTGACGCCTTCCTGTTCGTCGGCCTGGCGACCCTGGCCGAGGCGGCGCTGGCCGCCGCCCTCGCCTGGCGCGGGCTCAAATGACATCCATGTAGAGACGCGCCGCCGGCGCGTCTCTACGACAACACGCATTTCGCATAGGAGACCCTCGCATGTCCACACGTAACCTCGACAAGATCTTCAACCCCCAGCGGGTGGCCGTCATCGGCGCCAGCGACAACCCGTCCGGCGTGGGCTACAACGTCCTGCGCAACATGATCGGCACGGGCTACAAGGGCACGGTCTACCCGATCAACCCCAGGCGCGAGGCGGTGCAGTCCGTGCCGGCCTTCCCCGACCTGGCCGCCCTGCCCAGGACGCCGGACCTGGCCGTGATCTGCACGCCGGCCCCGACCGTGCCGGGCCTCATCCGCCAGTGCGGCGAGCTTGGCATCCTGGGCGTGGTCATCATCTCGGCCGGCTTCCGCGAAGTTGGCGTGGAGGGCATCGCCCTGGAAGAGCAGGTGAAGGCCGAGCAGGCCAGGTTCGACGGCATGCGCATCATCGGCCCGAACTGCCTGGGCATCATCGTGCCGCGCTTCAAGATCAACCTGAGCTTCGCCAACGCCGCCATGCCGCGCGACGGCAGCATCGCCTTCATCTCGCAGTCCGGCGCGCTGTGCACGTCGGTGCTGGACTGGGCGCTCCAGCAGGGCATCGGCTTCTCGTACTTTGTCTCGATCGGCAACATGCTGGACGTGACCTTCAGCGACCTGATCGACTACTTCGGCGAGGACGCGGCCACCGAATCCATGATCCTGTACATCGAGTCGATCACCGACCCGCGCGAGTTCATGTCGGCCTCGCGCGCCTTCTCGCGCTCCAAACCGATCGTCGCCTACAAGTCCGGGCGCTTCGCCGAGTCCGCCAAGGCCGCCGCCTCCCACACCGGCGCCCTGGCCGGCGAGGACGCTGTGTACGACGCCGCCTTCCAGCGGGCCGGCATCGAGCGCGTCTTCGACCTGGACGATATGTTCGACTGCGCTCAGCTCCTCGGCCGGCAGAAGCGCCCGCAGGGCCCGCGCGTCGCCATCGTCACCAACGCCGGCGGCCCGGGCGTGATCGCCACCGACAAGCTGATGGCCGAGCAGGGCGAGCTGGCGACGCTGTCCGCGGCGACCATCGAGCAGCTCAACGTGCTGCTGCCGCCGTTCTGGTCCCACAACAACCCGGTGGACGTGCTGGGCGATGCGCCCCCGGACCGCTACGGCCAGGCGCTCAAGGTCGTGCTGACCGACCCGGGCGTGGACGCCGTGATAGTGATCCTCACCCCGCAGGCCATGACCGACCCGACCGCCACGGCGCGCGTCATCGCCGAGGCCGCCCGCGGCGCCGCCAAACCGATCCTGGCGGTGTGGATGGGCGGCGAGTCCGTGCTGGAAGGCCGCCAGTTACTCACCCGGGCCGGCATCCCCACCTATGTGCGGCCGGGGCCGGCCGTGCGCGCCTTCATGCACCTGGTCTCCTACGCCCGCAACCTGGAGGTCCTGTACGAGACCCCGCGCGACATCCCGGTGGAGATCCAGCTGGACCGGCGCAAGCTCGGCGACCTGCTGGCGCAGGTCCCGGCCGAGGGCGAGCCGGTGCTGTCGGAGGCGGCCTCGAAGTCACTGCTGGCGGCGTACGGCATCCCGGTCATCCAGCCGGTGGAGGCCCGCTCGGCGGACGAGGCCGTGCGGCTGGCCGCGCAGATCGGCTACCCGGTGGTGCTCAAAGTGCTGTCGCCGCAGATCACGCACAAGACCGACGTGGGCGGCGTGGTGCTCAACCTGCAGACCGAGGCCGAAGTGCGCGCGGCCTTCGAGCGCATTCTCGCCGCGGCGAAGACGCGGCGCCCCGACGCCGACGTGCAGGGCGTCACCGTCCAGAAGATGGTGGACCTGCGCAACGGCACCGAGCTGATCGTCGGCGCCAAGCGCGACGCCGTCTTCGGCTCGATCCTGCTGGTGGGCATGGGCGGCGTCACGGCCGAGCTGTTCAAGGACCGCGCCCTGGGCCTGCCGCCGCTCAACGAGCGCCTGGCGCGCCGCATGCTGGAGTCGCTCAAGTCCTGGCCCCTGCTCCAGGGTTACCGCGGCCGGCCGGGCGCGGACCTGGACAGGCTCATCGAAGTGCTGATGCGCTTTTCCTACCTGATCGCCGACCATCCCGAGATCACCGAGCTGGACATCAACCCGCTGCTGGCCACGCCGACGGACGTCGTCG
>DAOUAB010000147.1:0-24915 GCA_034434015.1 Anaerolineales bacterium | reverse complement strand
CGCGCCGAGGCCGGCACCGGGGCTGAACAGGCCGCCGACGATGGCCGCCTCATCCAGCACCGGGACCAGCGTCCGGCATTCGGCCGGCGTGAGCAGGTGACAGTCCACGCCGTAACTCTTGCCCCAGCCGGCGCGGCGCTTCAATTCGTTCCAGCGCGCCGCGGAGCGCGCCACCTCCAGGCCGCCGATCAGGTTCGCGCCCGGGCGCCCGTCCACCTCCAGGCGTGCGTAAAGCGGCAGGCTGTATTGGGCGAACTCGGTGAGCAGGCGCGACGATGAGATCAGGCTCAGGCCGCCGGGCGCATGGCTGGTGGAGCCGCCGGTGTGGAAGAGCGGCCCCTGATCCAGCACGACGAGGTCGCGCCAGCCGAGCTGGGCGAGGTGGTAGGCGGCGCTGCAGCCGGCGATGCCGGCCCCGATGATCACCAGGCGCGCGTGGTCACGCATGCGACTCTCCACGAGGCGGCGGGAATGTTCCGATGATAGCGGAGAGCCGGGCGCCGTTCTACGGTCAACGCAACCAACCTTTGCACGGCGCGATTGTGTCCGGCGACTAAACCCGTTAAGAGCTTATCTCTAAACCCGCCCGATAGCCGACGGCAGTGCCGTCGGCGACGCCTCTGCTGAGGTTTAGAGACAGGTTCTAAGCTAAAACACGATCACGCCGCGCGCCGTCTCACCGCTGAGCATGGCGGCGTAGGCCTCATTGATCCGGGTCAACGGGTACTCGCGCGAGATCAGGCGGCCGAGGTCGAGCCGTCCGCGCTGATAGAGCTCGGCGATGAGCGGGAAATCGCGGGCCGGGTTGGCGGTGCCGTAGTAACTGCCGGTGATGGTCTTCTCCTGGCGGGCGATGACGGCGCCGGGCAGATTGGTGCCGCTGCCCATCGGCGCGATGCCCACCAGCACCAGCAGCCCGCCCTTGCGCGTCGCCTCCAGGCCCTGCTCCTGAACCGCCGGGATTCCGATGGCCTCGAAGACGTAATCGGCGCCGCGCCCATGGGTGAGGGACCGGATGGCCGCCACGGCTTCCGGCCCGGCCATCACCGCCTCGGTCGCGCCGAAGTCTTTGGCGATGTCCAGTTTGCCCGCGGCCCGGTCCACGGCGATGATGCGGCTGGCCCCGGCCAGCTTCGCCCCCATGATGACGCTCAGGCCCACGCCGCCCGCGCCGAAGACGGCCACACTGGAGCCGGGCCTGATCCGGGCGGTGTTGAGGGCCGCGCCCACGCCCGTGGTCACGGCGCAGCCGATCAGCGCCGCCACAGTCAGCGGCACCGCTTTAGGCATGGGCACGCAGCACTCCTGCGGCACGACGGCGTGATCCGCAAAGCAGGCCAGCGCGCTGAAGTGGTAGACCGGCTGACCGTCCCTGGACAGGCGCGTCGTCCCATCCATCATCACGCCGTCCCAGATCGGGCCGACGTAGGTCTCGCACAGGCTCGGCCGATCGTTGAGGCAGTAGAAACACTGCCCGCAACTGGGCGCCCAGCTCAGCGCCACATGGTCGCCGGGCTGGAAGCGCGTCACGCCCGGCCCCACGGCCGCCACGACGCCGGCGCCCTCGTGTCCGGGCACGACCGGCGTGGCATGTCTGGTCGCGCCGGTCATCAGGTGCCAGTCGCTGTGACAGACGCCGGCGGCGGCGATTTTCACCAACACCTCGCCGGCGCGCGGCGGCTCCAGGTCCAGGGTCTCGACCTGAAACGGCTGGCCGACTTTATAAAAAACGGCGGCTTGGATTTTCATGGCGTCTTACAGGATGATCACGTTGCGCAGCGCTTCGCCGCGCTCCATCGACTCCAGAGCCTCGTTGAGGCGCTCCAACGGATAACGGTTGGTGATGAGCTCGTCCAGTTTGAGACGCCCGCTTCGGTAGAGTTCCACCAGACGCGGGATATCCACCGCCGGCCGCGCCGAACCCACGTTGCTGCCCAGCAGACGGTGGCCGCTGTAGACGAAGTCGCCCACCGGCACCGCCGCGGCGGCGCCGGCCGCCGGCATCCCCACGGCGACGATGGCTCCGCCCCGCCGCACGTAGCTCAGCGCCTGGCCCACGGCAGCGGCATTGCCGACCGTGATGAAGGCGTAATCCGCGCCGCGCCCGTGCGTCAGCGCGCGCACCTCGGCCGCCAGATCGGCCTGCCGCGGGTTGAGGGTGTGCGTGGCCCCAAACTGGCGCGCAGCCGCCAGCTTGGCGTCGAGCACGTCCACGGCGATGATCGGATGCGCGCCCGAGAGCACGGCGCCCTGCACCGCGTTGAGGCCGACGCCGCCCGCGCCGACCACCACCACGCTGCTGCCGGCCTCCACCCGGGCGGTGTTGGTGACCGCGCCCAGGCCCGTGATCACGCCGCAGGCCAGCAGGCAGGCCCGGTCGAGCGGCATGTCCGCCGGGATGGCCACCACCTGGGACTGGTCGACGACCACCTCTTCGGCGAAGGCGCCAGTGCTGATCCCCTGATTGACGGGCCGGCCGTCGGCCCGGTGCAGGCGCTTCTCGGTCTGCAGCGCGAACGTGCCCTCACACAGGAAGGGTGCGCCCTGCATGCAGAAAAAACAGCGCCCGCACGAGCGCAGCAGCGAGACGACCACCGGGTCGCCGGCCCGCACCCCGGCCGCGCCCGGTCCGACCTCGGCGACCAGGCCGGCGGCTTCGTGGCCGGCCACCACCGGCACGTCCGCGGACCAGCCCTGCCAGTGGCCGCGGACCAGGTTGACATCGCTGTGACAGATGGCGACCGCCTTGATGCGGACGCGCACCTCGCCGGCCTGCGGCGGGTCGAGGCGCAGGTCTTCGATGACGAGCGGCTGGCCGAATTGGTAACAGACGGCGGCTTTCAACGTCACCTCCGGGGTATCGTCAAATCCAGTTTCGTTGACGCCGGGCGTGCCCAGCCGCCTGAGCTTATCGGAGGACGAGGCACGCGCCCCTCAACAGGCGCGGAGCGAACGTCAGCCTCGCAGGGACATCCCGCGCGGATGCCTCAGGGCCTACGCGTTGAGGCGCTGCCTCCAACGCCGGTAGACGATCCCGCCGACGATGATGATCGCCGCCCAGAGCAACGGATTGCTCCAGCGGGACGAGCGCCGGCGGGCGCGGCGCTTCTCCACCGGCCGGGCCGCCTCAGCCCGGGCGGCCTCGCGGCGCCGGCCCTCCCGCGCCGGGGCGGGCCGCTTGGCGTAACGATAGATCGCCAGGCGCACGATCTCCAGCAACTGATCCACGATGTAGTCGAAGACAGTCATGACAGACTCCTTTCCGAAAGGCTCTCGCCCGGCGAGCCGTCCGGCCAGGCCGGGCCGCGCACCGCGGCGGAAGGCGCTCAGTCGTACAGGCGTTTGCCTTCCAGTTCACGCTCGCGGCGCGCCACATAGTCTAGCACGGCTTCGCGGACGGCTGGTTCGAGCGGGGGCGGCTCGTAGCGGGCCAGCAAATCCTTCCACACAACGTGAGCGCGCTGGGCCGCGTCCAGCCCGCCGGCCGCCAGCCAGGTCTCATACCCCTGGCGGTCGCTGAGAAACGGCTGATAAAACTCGGTGCGGAAACGGGCCTGGGTGTGCGGGGTGCCGAAATGATGGCCGCCCGGCCCGACCGCCGCGATCATGTCGAGCGCCAGGGTCTCGTCGCTGATCTCGAAACCGGCCAGGAAGCGGCTGAACATCGCCAGCGACTCGAGATCAATGATGAACTTCTCGTACGACGCGCACAGGCCGCCCTCCAGCCAGCCGGCGGCGTGCATGATGAAATTCGTGTGCGCCAGCACCGCCGGCCAGGTGGTCCACAGCGTCTCCGTCACGGCCTGCGCGTCTGGGGCCTTGGACGTGTTGAGGCTGCCGCTGCCGCGGTACGGCAGGCCGTAGCGCCGGGCGAGCTGCGCGCCGGCCAGCATGGCCCAGGCGCCCTCCGGGGTGCCGAAAGCGGGGCTGCCAGATTTCATGTCAACGTTGGTGGTGAAGCCGCCATAGATCACGGGCGCGCCGGGCCGGACCAGCTGGGTCAGCGCCACGCCCGCCAGCGCCTCGGCGTTTTGCTGGGCCAGCGCCGCCGCCATGGTGATGGGGCTCATCGCGCCGGCTAAAATGAAAGGCGTGATGATGGTGACCTGCCCGGCGCGCGCGTACGTGATCAGGCCGCCGAGCATGCGCTCGTCGTAGCGCAGCGGGCTGCTGGCGTTGATGATGCCGCCGATGACGGCGACCGGCTGCGCGTCGCCCTGGGCGGGCGGCCCCGCCTCCAGGTCCTCGCCGAAGACCAGGCGCGCCAGCGCCAGATTGTCGCCGGCAATCTCGCGGCCGTGGGCGGCCTCCATCAGGGCCTTGTCGGTCAGCGTGATGGCGGCCGACAGCCGCCGCAGGTGGCGCACTGACGGCGCGACGTCGTGCGTGGCCATGATCTGCTCGCCCGAGTAGTGCAGGACGTTCACCTGCTGCACCAGCTTGAGGCAGTCCTGGTAATCCGCGAACTGGCCCGGGCGCCGCCCGCGCTCCAGGTCGGCGGCGTAGACCACGCCGCCCTGCGGCGCGAACGTGATCGTGTTGCCGCCGACGGGCATATCCCGGGCCGAGTTGCGCGCGCGCCAGGTGAAGGCGCGCGGGGCCCGGGCCACCAGCTCCAGCAGCAGGCCGCGATCGAGACGCACGATTTGAGCCGCGTGGTCCACGCGCGCGCCGGCGGCCGCCCACAGGCTGAGGGCCTCGGCGTCCATCATCAGCAGGCCGGTCTCCTCCAGGATGCGGAGCGAGGCCTGGTGGATCTTCTCCAGCGCCTCGGGGGCGAGGAGTTCCAGCGGCTTGAGCGGGTTGCGCAGCGGCCCGCCCGGCAGATGGAGCAGGGGCGACTCGGCCCGTTGGCCGCGGCGCGCGGAGCGGCGTTCGGCGCGGGATAGGTCAGACATCTGTGCTCACTGAAGAACCTGCTTCCAGACGGCCGGGACGTTGGCGCGATTGTAATGCACTTCGCGCGCGCCGAGAAAGACGGCCAGAGACTGCACCGCCCCGGCCACCGCCGGGCCGGCGTCCCGGGGCGCGCCAGGCTCGGCGTGGACGGCGTGGACCGTCAACCGTCCGGCGGCGCGGTCCATCTCCGGGTCGAGCCGCCCGATCAGGCGCTCGCCGTGCAGGATCGGCATGACGTAGTATCCGTATCTGCGCCGGGCTTTCGGCGTGTAGATCTCGATCTTGTAGTCGAAGCCGAAGAACTGCCGCGCGCGCGCCCGGTCGGCGATGAGGTTATCGAAGGGGGACAAAAGCGTCGTGCGGATGCCCCCCTGGTCCGAGGGCTCAGCAAGCCGCGCCAGCGCATCGGCGTGGACGAACCACTCGCCGGGCCAGTCTCTGATCTCCGCCCGCTGAAGGGCGCCCGCCTGCTCCAGGTCGGCCAGCGCTTCTCTGAAGTGTGGATAGCAGCCGCGCACGAAGTGGTACTGGATCTGGCGCGGAGTGGCGACGCCCAGGGCCTGCAGCGACTTCTCGATCGCGCGGCGGGTGGCCTCCCGCTCCGTCAGGCGCGTGCGCGGCGTCCACTCCGGCAACACGCGCTTCG
Organism: Anaerolineales bacterium; assembly: GCA_034434015.1. Taxonomy (GTDB): domain Bacteria; phylum Chloroflexota; class Anaerolineae; order Anaerolineales; family UBA6663; genus SpSt-583. The sequence goes on along the minus strand of DAOUAB010000147.1, from coordinate 19,370 downwards.
CCAGGTCCCACAGCTTTTGGCCGTTCACGCGGCCGGCGACCATGATCTGGCCCGACATCCACAGATAGTCCAGCATCTGGCTCACGTTGCGGCCCGAGGTCCAGCCGGTGGAGACCCAGGCCTTCGGCTCCGGCCCGTCTTCTTCCAGGTCGCGGGAGAGCAGAGGGCCGCGCCGCCTGAGCGCGCCGAGCAGACCGCGCCGCAGCCGGTCGTTGACCTGCACCCACGCGCGCATGCGGCGGCCCCAGGCGGTCTGCTTCGGCGCGGACGGCGCGAGGTAGGCGCGCATGCGGACGGCGTGGATCGGGTAGTCCTCGGTCAGGACGATGGAGGCGCAGTGGGCCCAATACTCGAAGAGCGCGCGCTCCCGCCACAGCAGCCGATCCAGCTCGGCCAGGTCGTACGGCCCGACGCGGCTGAACAGCACCAGTTGATGGCTGCGGGCCACGACGCTGATCGGGTCGAGTTGCAGGCAGCCCAGCGCGCGGACGGCGTCCAGGAGCGCCGCCGCGTCGGGCCGGGCGGCGGGCGCGGGGCCGTGCAGGCGCTGGGCCTGCAGGCAGAGCCGGCGGGCCTGCTGGGGAGTGAGAGACAGGGGCATGGGCGCGATTATACCGGCACGTCGCTGAAATAGCGGGCGAAGGCCTCCGGGCGCAAGAAGAAAAAGACCAGGAAGCCGGCGAAGAAGCCGCCCAGGTGCGCCCAGTAGTTGACGTTGTCGCCCGGATCCTCGAACAGCACCGACAAAAGCTGCAATCCCAGGAAGTAGAAGAGCAGCCAGAACGCTCGCAGTTTCGGGGTAAGCGGGATGAACCACAGGAAGATCAAGGTGCGGATGCGGCCGCCGGGGAAGAGCAGCAGGTAGGCGCCCATCACGCCGGCCACCGCCCCGCTCGCCCCGAGGCTGGGGATGAAGTCGTTCAGGCGCACCACGGTACTCAACAGGTCGGCGCACAGGCCACAGGTGAGATAGAAGGCCAGGAAACGCCACGGGCCGCAGGCGTCCTCGACGCGCCGCCCGTAGACCCATAGGAAAAGCATATTGCCGAACAGGTGGACCGGCCCGGCGTGCATGAAGGTGGACGTCAGGCTGGCGAGCGCGCCGCCGCCCTGGCGCTGGGTGAGCCACATCGGCACCGAGCCGAAGAGATACAGGGCCTCCGTGTAGCTCAGGTGATACCAACGCAGCAGGTAGGGCTCGGCCAGCAGGACGGCCGTGTTGACCAGGATCAGGCCGATCGTCATGAACGGCAGCCAGCCATACCGGTTGGGCTCGGTGTCATTGAGAGGCAGCATCGCGGCGGGATCAGGACGGGAATTGCGCCCACAGGCCCAACAGCCGTTCCAGGGCGCTCAGGACGAAGTACAGGTAGACCAGGGCCAGCACGGCGGCGCCGGCAGACCAGACGACGACGCGGGCGAGGCGCTCGCCGGGCGCGCCCGGCGCCCCGAACCAGCGGATCCACCCGGGATGACGCGGCTCGGTGCCGGCCAGCGTCAGCATAAAGCCGGACAGGATCACGCCCAGGCTGCCGAGCGCCAGCAGCGGCGGCGCCCGCAGCGGGTTCAGGCCGCTCTGCAGGAACAGGATGAGGGCATACAGGACGACCGGGCCGGCCGTCAACCGGGCCAGGGTGAGGTTGGGCGCGATGACGCGGATCGGCTTGGTGTGGCGCTGGTGCTGAGCGGCTTCCAGCCGGCGGGCCGCCTCGGCGCGCACCAGCGGCGCCTCGGCGTGGACCGAGGCGCGCAGGTAAGCCTCGATTGCCTGGTCGAGCTGGCCGCGCGCCTCGAGCAATTTGCCCAATTCGAGCGGGTTATTGGCCAGGTGCTGCCGATCCTCGAGGCGGCGGCGGGCCTCCGCGTGCTGCGGGTTGAGGGTCAGCACGTTCTCCAGCGCCGTGATCTGATCCCGGACGTCCGGCACCAGCTCGCTCAACAGCCACCAGGCCGCCTCACACCGCTCGTCGACGGCCACCAACGCCAGCAACGTCTCGCGCGCCTCATCCCGCCGCCCGGCGCGCAAGGCCGCACGGGCCTGCGCCAGCCGGGTCTCGACCTCAGCCGCGCGCCGCGCCTGGGCCGCCTCCGTCTCCGCCTGAACCTGGCGCTGGTGGGCCTGCCACTCGACCTGCAACTGCGCGTAGCGGCGCTGGACCGGGGCGTTCGCGGGGTTGACGCGCAACGCCTGCTCCAGCGCGTGCAGCCGGTCCTCGAACGTCGATTCGGTCTCGGCCAGCCAGAGCCAGGCGAGTTCGTTGTCCGGCTCCGCCTGGACGACGCGCAACAACAGCGACCGGGCGCGGGCGACCTGCCCCAACTGAACGTAGTGGATGGCCTGGGATAACAGGCCGGGCGGAGGCGCAGCGTCCATCGACCGGCCCTCAGGTTTCGGCGGGCATTGCGTAAACCTGGGCGAACTCGTATGATGACGGGCGGCGCACTGGCGGGGTGTGTGGGCCGCCCCTGCTGGGCCTGGACCTGCTGCGCGAGGAGTACTTCGCCCGGCACCCCGAACTGGCCGACGGGCTGCCGTCGCTCAGCTGATCACTTCGGCTTCTTCGCCGCCCGCCGGCGGCCCACGGACGTCAGCGCGCGCTGCTTCTCGCGCGTCATCGTCTTGACGAACTCCACGCGCCGGAAGCGCAGGGCCGACCCGTCCTCGTCGATCGCCACCTGCCGCACCGGCTCGAACCCGGACCGGCCCAGCGCCGCCCAGCCCGTGTCGCGGTTGAACTCGCACGGAGAGCGCTTCGACGTCCCCTTGGGATAGGCGAACCAGACGACGGCGTCGCCGCGGGCCTTCCGGGCCACAGTCCTGGCGATGGCGTCGACGTTAGCGTCCGCTGGATACCCTTCGCCTCTTCGCGGTTCAGCCGCCCTCGCCCCACAAGGCTTCTTTGTCTTTCTGGCGCTTCGCCTTGGCCGCCTCGTCCATGAAGCCCACGGCCTTGTAAAGCTCCGGCCCGTACTCGCGCGTCTTAACGACGACGGGCATGGGCACGGCGTGGCCCAGGATGAGGGCCTGCTGCTTGGTGTCCAGCCGGGCCAGCACCTGGCGCAATTGCTGCGCGCCGCTGACGCCCGAGAACACGGCCCGGATATCGGCCTCGTTATCCAGCAGGCAGGTGACGCGTGTGCCGATCTGGCTCATCACCTCCTCGTCAATGCCGCTCGGCCGCTGGTCCACGATCAGCAGGGTGACGTTGTACTTGCGCAGCTCGCGGGCGATATTGCCGAAGATCGTGTGCGCCGCGATCTCCGGGTCCAGGAATTTGTGGGCCTCTTCGATGGTGATGACCAGCGGACGCGGGTCCGCCCCGGCTCGTCCGACGGATTTGTTCTTCTCCTCGACATAGCGGGCGTGGATGCGGCGGGTGAGATAGTTGGCCACCAGCACATAGGCCGCCAGGGTGTTGCCGTACACCCCGAACTCCAGCACGACGCTTTTGCCCCGGTTCAGCAACTGGAAGATGTGATCCACCATGTCGTCGGGCGGCGTCTGGGGGCGCAGGAAGCCGAAGCGGCGGAAAAGCTCGAATTTGCGCTGGATGGCGCGCAGGGTGCCGCTCGGCACCTTCTCCGTTTCCTCGATTTCATCCACGGCCGACGTATCGTGCTCGTCCAGCAGGCGGGCGACCCAATCCCGGCCGAGCTTGCGGCGCAGATAGTAGAGCGCGCCGACCTGGACGTCGCTCAGGCCCAGGACGCCAGCCAGCATTTCGACGTCCTCAGGCTCGATCTGGTCCAGCCCGATTTGCAGGGTGCTGTCGACCGTGCTCCCCCGCCGGCGCGACGTCTCGGGGTCCAGCGTGATGACCTGCACGCGCTCACTCCCGAAAAGCTGACGCAGCCCCTTGAAGCGTTGCTGGCTTTCGTTGGTCACCTCCCAGCCGTAATCATTGTGCATATCGAAGATCAGGAAGGAGGCCACATCCGCCTTGATCGCGCCGATGAGGATGGTGCGGGTGACGAAGCTCTTGCCGGTGCCGGACTTGCCGAACACGCCGGAGGAGCGCTCGACGAAGCGCTTCAGGTCCAGGTTGACCTTGACCTGCTCCATGTCCAGCGGCGCGCCGATGTGCCAGTGGGTCTCGTCCTCGCGCCCGAAGATGCGGTCCACATCCTCAGGCGTGGCCTCAAAGACCGGCGAGAAGTGGGCCGGGATGGTCTTGACCGGTTTGGGCGTCTCGGCGCCTTCGTCCAGGACCAGCATCGGGGCGACGTTGAGGCGGCCATAGGCCAGCTCGCTGCCATAGACGAACTTGCCGAACTCGTCGTCGGCGTCCGGCGGCGTCTTGAGCAGGTCCGGGTTGGCGTGGTCCAGGGCGATGTCGGTGACGATGGAGAAGAAGCGCCGGCCGGAGGCGCCCTCCACCACCACGTACTTGCCGACGGCCAGCTCCTCGATGACGGCGCCGGGCGGCACGCCGCGCTCCACATCGCCGGGCTCCAGCTTCACGTCCAGCCCGGCCGAGAGCGAGCCGCCCACCACCAGGCCCAGCCGCTGGCGGCGCTCGCGGCGGAAGAATTCATCCAATTCAGAATGGAAGGTCATGAGGGACCTCTTCTTGGCCGCGGATTGCGCGGATTACCACGGATTGAAAGGGCATCAAGAAAGCTGCCTGATGACGCGCTTATGCTCCAGCGAAGGAGCGCCGAAATTGATCACCAACGCCAACTGCATCCCAGTTGCGGCTAGGTGGTGCTGCGCTTGAGCCAGATGGGCCTTGTTGGTCGCGGCAACGGCCTTAAGCTCCAGGATGAGTTTGGCGTCCACTACCAGGTCAGCCTTGGAATCGTCCACAACCTCGCCCTTGTAACGGACCTGCAACACCTTTTCTAGAGCGATTGCCGATTTGGTTTACGGCATGTCATTCCGGCGAAGGCCGGAATCCAGCGAATTTGGGCGGGACCTGGACCCCGGCTTGCGCCGGGGTGACGTCAACGCAAGCGGAATTCGGTATAGTTCAATCGTATGGCCCCGGAGCCAGCTCGGGACCCGCGCACGCTGATAAACGGCCTCCAGGAAGCCAGGGCCTAGCTCATGATGAACTTCCATAGCCGCGCCAATGACTGAACAGGTCAGATCTTGATACAGCAGTTCTGCCATTACCCCACCGGCGATAATCCGCGTCAATCCGTGCAAATCCGTGTCATCCGTGGCGAAACCTCACGGACGGAGGCGGCGCAGGATGCGGTCCAGGCGCGGCAGGTCGCGCTGGAGCAGGCGCGCCAGCTCGCGGCCGGCGCGGCGGCGGAAGGCGTCGCGGTCCGGCGCCGGGCGGGTCTCGGCGGCGCGCGCCAGCGACACGGCCAGCAGCTCGTCGGCCGGCGCCTCGGCCGAGTCCACGATCAGGCGCAGATAGTCCAGGCGCTCGGTGAATGTGCGGACCTCGTCCGGCGCGCACAGGTGGATGACGTCCAGCGTCAACGGCGGCTGCGGCGGCAGGCCCTGCACATAGGCTTCGCCCTGGCGGTAGCCCACCGCCAGCACGCTGACCTCGATGGGCACCTGGCGGTTCAGGCGCTGGTCCAGGATGTACTCTTCGCTCAGGTCCGGCGTGGCCACCATCGGGCGCACGAAGGCGTCGTCCTGGATCACCAGGTCATACACCAGGCCGATCACCTCGCTGCGCCCGCGCTGGGCCGGCGCCCGGACCCAGTCGCCGAAGCGCGGCACGTCCGGCTCCGGCACCTGGCAGCCGAAGACGAAGCCGGCGGTGGAACTGCGCAACAGGCGGCCGATGTGTTCAGTGAGCATCCTGTCCTCTGCAATCGGATATCGGTTATCGGTCACGGATAGCGCCGCTTACCCGACCCGGTCCAGGCCTTGCCCTGCGCCTTCTGGCTGACGCTTGGGCTGAGCCCGCGCCGGATCAGGGCGCCGGTCACCATCTGCTCGAACTCGCGCCGCTCGCCGACCGTGACCACGGCCAGCTCGTGGGCGCGCATCAGCACATACGGGAAGCCGTCGGTGACCCGGCTCTGCTCCACCAGCGCGGCGTGGACCAGGTCGAGTCTGGCCGGGTCGCGCGCCACCCACTCCGGCACCTCCACGCGCAACAGCGCGTCCTTGCCCGGCCGGCCGGCGTTCAGGTAGAAGAAGTAGATCGTGTGACCGCGCGGCCGGTAATTGTCCTGGTTGGCGGGCGAGGCGTTGATAAACAGCGCGCTGCGCTCGCCCGGCGCGAGCAGGCCGAAGACCAGCCCGTCGGTGAGGTGCGTGAACGGCCCGAGGTCGCTCAGCGTCTCGTCGGTGATCTGCGCCAGCGGCAACCCGGCCAGGCGCAGCAGCCGCACCACGTTGGCGGCCCGCGGCCGGTCCACCACGCCGGCCACGGCGGCGCCGGTCTCGCGCAGTCGATCCAGCTCGCTCAGGTAGCCGTCGAGCAGCTCGTCAATCATGCGCTGGTTGGGCGCCTGCAGCGTGATGTAGAGCAGCAGGCCGTTATCCAGCAAGGCCAGCGCCGGCGCGTCGTTTTCGATCTGCGCCAGCCGCGCCAGCTCGCCCAGCTCGCGCGTGTCGCGCTCGGCGTCGATCTTGACGCTCGCGATCTGGCCGCCGTCTTCCTCGTACAGGTGCGCGTCATCGAAGAAGACCGCCGGCCGCGAGGCGACCCGCGGGGCCTCGCCCGAGCCGTGACGGAAGGCGATGCTGCCGATATTGATGAGATAGTACAGGGCGACGCCGTGCCGGTCCGGGTAGATCTGCGAGCCGTCGGCGGCCAGGATGTTGACCCGCGCCGGGTGCGGCGGGAGCGGGAAACGGGCGTCCACGGCTTCCTCGGTGGGGAAGGCGCCGGGCCAGCGCTTGCCGGCCTTCCTGATCTTGTCCCACAGCGCGTCGTCGGCGACGCCGATCTCGGCCAGGCGCCGGCGCGCCAACGGCAGGGCGGCCTCCAGCTCGACGAGCCGCTGGGCGGCGTTCGCACTCAGCGCCTGGACGGCTTCGGTAAGTTGATTGAGTTCCAGCGCCATGCCGGGGATTGTAGCACAGGCGTTCGGGCCGCGATACTATAACTATAGACCCCGTTCGCGAAACCCGCGTCAATTCGATACGCGGCGCGCGCGGCGGAGCAGCAGCAGAACACCGCCCAGGCCGAGCGCGCCCAGGCAGGTCAGGGCGCACAGCCCCAGGGCCGCCCACCCCAGGAGACCGGAGGCGTCGGCGTACTCCACGCGCGTGATCGTGTCCTGGTAAACGTCGTCGGCCGCAGCAAAGGTGAAGACGTAGTCGGCGTCCACCCGGGCCGGGATCACGGTGTCCTCAAACCGAGTCAGGAACTGCCGGCCGGTGATCAGCGGCGCCACCAGCGACCGGGCCGGCAGGGCGCGCGGATCGAGGGGACCGGCGTAGGCGACGCGCGAAGCGCCGAAGGCCGCGGCCTTCTCGACGCGGTGATCGGCCAGGACGTAGAGCGTCAACGGGAACGGCTCGGGCGCCATCGCCGCCGGGCGCATGGTGTAGACGATTTCATCCGACTCGAACGTGATCCACAGCGGGTCCAGCTGTCCGTTCAGGGCCTCGCCCTCCCCGGCCGGCGTCAACCGGGCGGCGACGTAATACCAGCCGTCCGCGACGTACGGCGCCAGCACGTCGGCCAGGCCAGGCGGGAAGGTGTAGCCGTTCTCGCCTAACCAGGCCTGCAGCGCCTCGGCCTCGGCGGCGGCCAGCGTCGTCACTTCAAACGGGCCGAGCGTTTGTTGAGACAGCACGGTCACGCCGCGGCCGGCGGCCTCGGGCGGGGCGCCGGCGGCCGGCCCGAACGTCCAGCGCCGTTCCACGACCACCCTGGGCGCTGTCAGCGCGTCCAGCTCGTCCAGCACGGCCGAGTCGCCCAATTCCACGCTGGCCGGCGCCGGCGCCGGGAAAATCCAGGCCGCCTCGCTCGCCTCGCCGGTGACGGCCAGCTCCATCAGCACGCGCTCGGTCCGGCCGTCCCACAGCACCAGGCCGCGCTCGCGCGCCATGCCCGCTTCGCCCTCGCGCGGGATGTAAGCGCCGCAGGCCTCGCCGGCGGCCGGGGCCGCCAACACAATTCCAACGGCCAGGGCCAGGCCGGGCAGCGCACGTTTGAAGGGGGTCGGGAGCCTCATGCCGGTATAGTCCTTTAGTGTGATTTGCGTTTGTGGGCCGGGCATGTTAGACTTTTCTAACTAACCCCTCATTAAGGTTAATAGCCATGGCCGAGAAGATCCTGGTCATCGACGATGACGAAAACACGCTCTGGCTGGTGAGCACCCTGCTCCAACACAACGGTTTTCAAGCCATCACCACGTCCGTGCCGGCCGACGGTTTGAAAATCGCCCAGGACCAGAACCCAGATATGGTCCTGCTGGACGTGATGATGCCAGATATGGACGGCTGGGAAGTGTGCCGGCGCTTGCGTGAGTTTTCGGAAGTGCCGGTGATGTTCATCACGGCCAAATCCGGCATCAAGGACGTCGTCAAGGGGTTAGAAATCGGCGGCGATGACTACATTGTAAAGCCGTTTGACAACCGCGAGCTGGTGGCCCGGGTCAAGGCCCATCTGCGGCGGCAGTCGTCCGACCATAAGACCACGGACGAGCTGGTCTTCAACAACGGTGAGCTGCGCATCAACTTCCTCACGCGCGAGGTCTTCGTCCGCAACCAGATCGTGGAGCTGACGCCCAAGGAGTTCTCGCTGCTCTCACTCCTGGCGCGCAACGCCGGGCGCGTGCTCACCCGCACCGAACTGATCGCCCAGGCCTGGGGGCCGGAGTACGGGGACGCCACCGAGAGCCTCAAGCTCTACGTCCACTACCTGCGCAAGAAGATCGAACGCAACCCGGACAGGCCGGATTACATTATCACCTCGCGCGGCGTCGGCTACCGTTTCGCCAGCCGCTAAGCACGGTCCCGATCAAAGGGCGGCCCTGCGCGCCCCTCGACAGGCTCGGGATGCGCGGGGCGCCGCAAACCGTTAACCACCCGCTGGCACTTTACGCCAGCAGATACTTCTCCAGAAACGCCGCCGCGTCGCGCCAGGCCTTGAGCTCGTTCTCGCGCTTGGTGAAGCCGTGGCCCTCGTCCTCGTAGACGTCGTAACGCACCTCCACGCCCCGCGCTCGCAGTTTCTCCACGATCTGGTCGGACTCGGCCTTGACCACGCGCGGGTCCCTGGCGCCCTGGATGATGAAGAGCGGCGTCTTGATCCGGTCCACGTACGTGATCGGCGAGCGCTCGATCAACAGGTCGCGGTCGCTCTCCGGGTTGCCCACCCACTCGTCCATGAAGCGGCGCCAGTGCGGGGGCACGGCCTTGACGAAGGTGAGCAGGTTGGACGGGCCGACGATGTCCACGGCCACGGCCCAGTAATCGGGCAGGCGCGAGACCGCCGAGAGGGTGGCGAAGCCGCCGAAGCTGCCGCCGAAGATGCCGATGCGCGCCGGATCGACCCAGTCCAGCGTCCGCAGGTATTGCACCGCCGCCTCGATGTCCTTGAGCTCGCCCCCGCCCCAATCGCGGTGGATCAATTTCTGGTAGGTCTTGCCGTAGCCGGTGGAGCCGCGGATGTTGGGCGCGAGCACGCCCAGGCCGCGGCTGGTCCAGTACTGGTACATGCCCGAGTAGATGTACAGCGGACGTTCCTGGGCCTCCGGCCCGCCGTGGATGGAGAGGATCACGCCGGCCTTGCGGCGGGCGCTGGCGCCCCTGGGTTTGTAGAGCCAGGCCGGAATCTTGCGCCCGTCCCAGGTAGGGTAGCGGATGAGGCGCGGGGTGCTCAGGTCGCGCTCGTCGAGGCCGCCGAGCATCGAATGCGTGATCTGCGTCATCGAGCGCCTGTGCAGGTCCAGCACGTAGATCTCGGCGCAGTGAGTGGGCGTCATCCACAGCACCGCCAGCCTGCCGCCGTCGGGTGAGAAGACCAGGTTCACCTGCACCCCGGCGGGCAGCTCGGGCAGAGTCAGCAATTGGCCGGTCCGAGTGTTGCGGACGTAGAGGCGCGAATAGCCGTCTTCGTTGACCACCCAGGCCAGGTGCCGGCCGTCGGCCGAGCCTGCCAGGTTCTCCACATCCCAGTCCGGGGTCTCCACCCACTCCCACCGGTAGGCGCGCACGTCGTAAAAAGCCAGGCCCGTGAACTCGCGGCCTTCGTCGGTGAGGAAGTAGAAGCCGGAGCCGTCGGCCGCCCACGGGCCGGGCTGGTATTTCACGTGGCCGTCGTGCTCGGTCAGCAGCCGGTGCGCGCCGTCGCGTGGATCGACCAGGTAAAGGTCCTGGTTGGTGTTGGATTTGACGTCCACCGCCAGCATCCGCCTGCCGTCCGGCGACCAGCCGCCGAAGGCGTACAGGGCCTGGCCGGCCAGGATACGGCGCACGTCGCCGGTCTTCATATCCCGCGCCAGCACGTCCATGTTGGCGTGGTCGTCGCGGTCGTTGCCGTAGAACGCCAGCCAGCGGCCGTTGGGCGACCAGGGGCCGGCGTCGAGGAAGTGCTGGCTGAGCGGCGCGTCGGTCAGTTGTTCCGGCTGGCCGCCGCTGGCCGGGATGACGAAGACCTGCGTGAACTCGTCGCCGTGGTGGTCGGCCGTGAACGCGATCTGCCGGCCGTCCGGGGACCAGGCGACCTGGCGCACGGCGCGGTCGGAGAAGACGGTGAGCTGGTGCGGGAAGCCGCCGGCCGACGACTGGCGCCACAGGTTGAACTGGCCGGAGGTGTTGACGACGTAGGCGATCTGCGAGCCGTCCGGCGAGAAACTCATGGAGCCGAGGCCATAGCGGCGGATGGCCGTGAACTGCTCGAAGGTGTAGGGCTTCCTGGCGGGCATAGAGTCTCCTGTTCGAGGTTGGGGACAAACGCCATCCGGGCCTTGACGATCACGGCCCCGGCGCCGACGCGATCCAGGCGCGGCCGTGGTGCTGGATCAGCAGCCGCCGGCCGTCCGGGGACCAGTTGAAGCGCGCGCGCAGCCAGGGTTCCCCGGCCGGGTCGGCGGTCAGGGTGAACTGGGCGCCGTCCGCGCCGATGACCAGCACGGTGTCCAATCCGGTGGCGAAGGCCGCCCGGGCGCCGTCCGGCGACCAGGCCGGCGTTCCAAAGGCTTGCGCGCCGCCCTCCCACTCCGGGTGCGAATAAAGCATCGCCGGCGAGAACAGTGTGCGTCCCACCATCGTCTCGGTCCCGGCGAGCCACACGCCGGCCGCCAGCGCCAGCGTGCCGTCCGGCTGGCGGGCCGGGAACACGATCAGCGCCCGTTGTCCGTCAGGGCTGAACGTCGCCCGCACGGCCTGCTCGAACAGCAGGTCCGGCCGGCGCGTCCGCAGGTCAAACGCCCACAGGCCAAAGGGCATCCCGGCGGCCGGGAGAGAGTCGGCTGACCGCGGCTGGTGGATGAGGTACAGGGCGTCGCCGCCGGCGCTCCAGCCCGAAAACACCAGCGGATTCTCGCCGGTCGCCGGCAGTGTGTACGACTGCACGGCGACGGCATCCACCAGCGCGTAGCGAGTTCGGTAGCGCCGGCCGGCGCCGGTAGCCTCCAAATCGGTTTCGTCCAGCCAGACCCAGCGTCCCTCCGGGGATAGCTGCGGATGCTGTTGAGCGACGACGCCCTTGAGGCGCTGCAGACCGGCCCACACCTCAAACAGCTTCTGGCCCGTGTGGGCCGCGTGGCACGGCTCCCGATAGGTGTCGCCTCGGCACACCACATGCGCGCCCAGCCAGTAAAGGTCGAACCCGTCCGACCCGCCGCCGATCTGGAATTCCGTCACGGCCTGAGTGACAGCTTCCACCACCCGGACCGTCGCCGCGCGCGGCCAGCCCTCCGCTTCAGAAATGATGAAAGCCAGGCGCTGGCCATCCGGCGACCAGCGCGGGTGACGATACTGGCTGGGGACCTGGTCCATGACGCCCACAGGCAGGGGCGCCTCGGCGTCCGCACGCCACAGGGCGATCTCCGCGCCGGCCAGGCCGAAAGCCGCCGTCTCCCCATCCGGCGACCACTCCTGCCAGACCGGGCAGGCGGGCACAGTGGCCCGGCCGACGGTGACACGGTCTGCGCCGCGCACCAGGCGCAGCGCGCCCGCCTCGCAGGCCAGTTCCAAAGGTTGCGGCGCGGGCGTCGGAAAGAAATCGTCTAAACGAGCCTCAAAGGCCACGGCGCCGGTCACCTCGGTGACCGGGACTGACCAGCGGACTTCGGCCGTCGGCGCAGCCGTGGGGACGAACGGCGCCGGATACGGCAGATCGCCGCCCGCAGGCGGATAAGCGTAAGCGGCCGGCGGCGTCCAAGAGGAGTCCGGGTAGCCTGCGGCCGCAGTCGGCGCGGCTGGCAGAGTCATTTCGGGGGTGGGGCCAGGTGTGGCCGGGGCCGCGGTGTCCGGAGGCGCGCCGGGCGTCCACAGGTCGAGCGACGGGTCAGACGTCGCCGTCGGGGACGACGGCGCCAGGCCGCAGGCCGTCAGGGCGGCGATGATCAGCAGTCCTTGCGCCCAGCAGAGTCGCATGCCTGGCATGGCCGGCTCGCCCTTGTCCCTGGCCCGTCGAGATCACGCCGCGCCCAGCCACTCCACGATGGTGGCCTCGCCCTGGCCGACGCCCACGCACAGCGTCGCCAGGCCGTAATACGGTCGCGGGGCGTCCGGCGCGCGGCGGCGCATCTCGTGGACCAGGGTGGTGACCAGGCGCGCGCCGCTGCAGCCCAGCGGGTGGCCGAGCGCGATGGCGCCGCCGTTGACGTTGGTGATCGCGTGGCGGAAGCCCAGTTCCCGCATGACGGCCAGCGCCTGGACAGCGAAGGCTTCGTTCAGTTCGATCAGACCGATCTGGTCCAGCGTCAGCCCGGCGAGCTGGAGCGCCTTGCGCGTGGCCGGGATCGGGCCGAGCCCCATGACGCGCGGCTCGACGCCGGCCGCGGCCGAGGCCACGATCCGGGCCAGCGGCCGCGCGCCCAATTCGCGCGCTTTCCGGTCGCTCATCAGCACCAGGGCGGCGGCGCCGTCGTTGAGGCCGGACGAATTGCCGGCCGTGACTGTGCCGTCCTTCCTGAACGCCGGCTTGAGCTTCGCCAGCGCCTCCAGCGACGTGTCCGGCCGGGGATGCTCGTCGCGGCTCACCAGCACCGGGTCGCCTTTTTTTTGCGGGACCGGCACCGGCACGATCTCGTCCGCGAACCGGCCGGACTCGATGGCGGCCACGGCGCGGCGCTGGCTCTCCAGCGCGAACGCGTCCTGGTCGGCGCGCGTGATCTCGCGGCCCTCGGCCCGCCACTGCTCATAGACGTTCTCGGCCGTCTCGCCCATCGAGTCCGTGCCGTGCAGTTCCTTCATCTTCGGGTTGACGAAGCGCCAGCCGAGCGTCGTGTCGTAGGCGGTGACGTTGCCGAAGGCCCACTCCGGGCTGGTCTTGGGCAGCGCGTACGGCGCGCGCGTCATGCTTTCCACGCCGCCGGCGATGGCGATCTCGATCTCGCCGGCCTTGATCGCGCGCGCGGCGGCGTTGACGGCCGCCAGCCCGGAGGCGCACAGGCGATTGAGGGTGACCGCCGGCACGGAGGCCGGGAACCCGGCCAGCAGCACGGCCATGCGCGCCACATTGCGGTTGTCTTCGCCGGCCTGGTTGGCGCAGCCCAGGTAGACCTCGTCGATCCGGGCCGGGTCGAGCGCGGCGCGCGCCGCCGCCTCGCGGATGACCAGCGCCGCCAGGTCGTCGGGGCGCACGTCTTTCAACACGCCGCCGTGCCGGCCAATCGGCGTGCGCACGGCGGAGACGATCAGGGCTTCAGGCATAGGGGCTCCTGTTGGGCGGCCGAGGATGGGCGCGGGCGCCGTCGGATAACGGGACCATCATAAACTAAAGCTTGCGCCGGTCAAGTTTGGGCATCCTGACCAATTGCCAGCCGGTGCGCTTTGGCAGTACAATGAGCCTCAGTTATGGCGCAGCACAGGTTGCATGCGGCGCTATTTTTTCGCCTGCCCGGCCTGATCGAGGCTCTATGCGCCATTCTGTCCCCCACATCTCCATCGACGACCATCTGCCGGAGTGCCCGGCCTGCGATGCGCCGCTGAGCTTTACGCACACGGCCGACATCGACAGGGGCGGCAAGGTCTACCTGCTCTTCAAATGCCCGGCCTGCGGGCGCGGCGAGTATAAGTTCTGGCGGCCGGAGTGGCAGCAGCTCACGGACCTGATCATCGCCGACGAACTATAAACCCGCGGCGCGCTGGCGCGGCGGCCTGCCTGCGACTACAATGCCCGCCTCACCTCGATCACCGGAGGGGTCATGCGGGCGATCACATCCTCGGCTCTGCGCGGCCTGGCCGCTGTCCTGCTGACGGCTGCCCTCAGCCTCGGCCCGGTCCGGGCTGCGGCCGCTGACCCTCTCATCCACACCGTCCAGCCCGGCGAAAACCTGTTCCGCATCGGCCTGCGCTACGGCGTCAGCTGGCAGGTCATTATGCAGGCCAACGGCCTGGCCGACACGTACATCTACGTGGGCCAGCAACTGATCATCCCGGCGGCCGGCGACGCTGTCCCGGCGCCCGCGCCGGCGCCCGCCGACCCCCAACCGGCCTCCGCGCCCGCGTCCGCCTCGTCAACCTACATTGTCCAGCCGGGCGACACGCTCTTCCGCATCGCAACCCGCTACGGGCTGACCTGGGCCGAGGTCGCCGCCGCCAACGGCCTGGCCAACCCGAGCCTGATCTACGCCGGCCAGGCGCTGGTCATCCCGGCGGGCGGCACGGCCGTGGCCGTCAGCCAACCCGCGCCCGTTGGCGGTTCGTCCGGCAAGCGCATCCTGGTAGACCTCTCCGAGCAGCACCTGTACGCCTATGACGGCGACCAACTGGTGTACAGCTTCGTGGCTTCCACCGGCGCTTATGGGATGGAGACGCGCCCCGGCCACTACGCCGTGCAGAACAAAATCCCCAACGCTTACGGCGGCAACTGGAACATCTGGATGCCGAACTGGCTGGGCATCTACTGGGCCGGTTACCTGCAGAACGGAATCCACGCCCTGCCGATCCTGCCCGGCGGCGGGCGCCTGTGGGACGGCTACCTGGGCACGCCCGTGTCTTACGGTTGCGTGATCCTGGGGATCAACGAGGCGCAGTGGCTGTACGACTGGGCCGAGGTCGGCACCCCGGTCGACATCCAGGACTGACGCTAGCCGGAGTAGCGGAAGCCGGCCTCCGCCATGGTCAGCGGCGTCCCCTCGCGGTTCACGCCCGCGTCCACGACCTCGGCGACGTAGAGGTGGTGGTCGCCCGACGGCGCGCTCGTCACCACACGACACTCCACCCAGCCCAGCGCCAGGTCCAGCAGCGGGCTGCCGGTTGCTGGGCCGGGCCGCCAGGCGACCTCGGCGTTCTTGCCCGGATGCTTGGCGAAGGTCCGGCCAAGCTGGCCGGCCAGCTCACGCTGACCGCTCCCGAAGACGTTGACGGCGAAAGCGCCGCTGGCCTCGATCAGGCGGCGCGTATGGCTCTCGGCCTCGGCCGCCAGCGTGATCAGCGGCGGCTCGAACGACGACTGCATCAGCCAGTTGGCTGTCATCAACCCGACCTCATCCCCGGAGCGGGATGTGACGGCGTACAGGCCGTACGTGAACCAGCGCAGGACGGTCTTTTTGAGCTTGGGGTCCATGATCGCCTCCCAGGCAACTACAGGTGGGCCTTGACGGCCTCGGCCGCTTCGCGCGTCAGGCCCTTCACGGCCAGCAACTCCTCCAGGCTGGCGGCGCGGATGCCATCCAGCGACCCGAATTTCTGGAGCAGCGCGCGGCGTCGGGCCGGCCCGATGCCCGGGATGCTGTCCAGCTGCGAGGCCACGCCGACCCGGGCCCGCCGGGCGCGGTGGTGCTCCAGGCCGAAGCGGTGCGCCTCGTCGCGCGCGCGCTGGACCAGGAAGAGGCCCTGCGAGCGGCGCGGCAGCAGGACCGAGCCGGCCTGACCGGGCAGGAAGATCTCCTCCTGCTGTTTGGCCAGCGCGCAGACCGGCACCGCCTCGAACAGCCCGAACTCCTGCAACACCTCCACCGCCACGCCAAGCTGGCCCTTGCCGCCGTCGATCAGCAACAGGTCGGGCAGGCGCGCGAAACTCTCGTCCGGTTTGCGGCCCGGGGCGCGCGCGGCGGCCCCGTCGGGCCCGGCTTCCGCGGCGCGCGTCTCCTGCCAGCGCCTGAACCGGCGCGTCAGGGCCTCTTTCATGGAGGCAAAGTCGTTCGGGCCTTCGACCGTCTTGATGTTGAAGTGGCGGTAGTGGCCCTTGCGCGGCGTCCCCTGCTCGAAGACCACCATGCTGGCGACCGAGTTCGTGCCCTGGGTGTTGGAGACGTCGAAGCACTCGATGCGGTTGGGCGGGCGCGGCAGGTTGAGGGCCGCCTGCAGTTCGGCCAGCGCCTGGGTCTGGCGGTTGGTGTCCGCCTCCCACTGCGCCTTGAGCGCCGCCAGCGTGTCGGCGGCGTTTTCGGCCGCCATCTCCACCAGCTCGCGCTTGGTGCCCTGGCGCGGCACGGTCAGCATGACCTTCTCGCCGCCGCGCTTGTCGCGCAGCCACTGCGTGATGATCTCGGCCTCCGGCACGGCATCCGGCAGGATGACCTCGGCCGGGATGTAGGCCGCCTCGTCGTAGAACTGCTTGACGAACTGCGCCACGACCTCCTGGTCGGCGGCCTCCTCGGCGCCCTCCAGCACGAAATACTCGCGGCCGATGAGCTTGCCGGCGCGCACAAAGAACACCTGCACGCACGCGCTGCGATCATCGCGCGCGAAGGCCACGACGTCCGAGTCCATCTGCTCGGCCGTGATGATTTTCTGTTTCTCCACCACGCGCTCGATGGCGATCAACTGGTCGCGCAGGCCGGCCGCCTTCTCGAACTCCAGGTTTTCCGAGGCCTTCTGCATCTCGGACCGCAGGCGGGCGACCACCGGCTCGGTGTGGCCGCGCAGGAATTTGCCCAGGTCGTCGATCATGGCCCGGTACTCGGCCTGGGTGCAGGCGCCGATGCAGGGCGCCAGGCACAGTTTAATGTCGTGGTACAGGCAGGCGCGCGCGTCCTGGCCCGTGATGACGCGGTCGCAGGTGAGATACGGGAAAATCTTGCGCAGGATGTCGAGCGTCTGGTGGACAGCCCAGGCGCTGGCGTAGGGGCCGAAATAGCGCGAGCCGTCCTGCGCCATCTGGCGGGTGACGGTGACCTTCGGGAACGGGTCGGCCGTGTGGAGCTTGATGTACGGGTAGCGCTTGTCGTCCTTGAGGCGGACGTTGTACTTGGGCCGGTGCTTCTTGATCAGGTTCATCTCGAGGATCAGGGCCTCGAGCTCCGACCCGACGATGATGTACTCCAGGTCGGCGATGTGCCGCACCAGCTCGCGCGTCTTGGCCGAGTCGACGCTCTCGTGGAAGTACGAGCGGACGCGGCTGCGCAGGTTGACGGCCTTGCCGACGTAGATCACGGCCCCGGCGCTGTTCCGGTACAGGTAACAGCCCGGTTTGGTCGGCAGGGTGTCGAGTTTTTGCTGGATTGATTCGGAGAGCGCCATAGCCATCCACCGGCGCGCGTCGTTGCGCGCCGGGGATTATATCGCGCCGGGCTAGGGATAGGGGATGAGCGTGGGATCGAAGGGGCCGGCGGGCGGCGTGGGCAACTGGCCGTTGCCCGGCGTCCCGGTCGGCGACACAGCCGGCGCGGCCGTGGCCGTCGCGGTGGGCGACGGAGTCTCGGCCAGCGGCGTCTCGGTCGGGCGCGGCGACGGTGTGATCGTGGGCGACGGCGACGGGGAGGCCGTCGGCGTCCACGTGGCGGTCGCCGCCGGCGGCTCGGTGCGCCGGGGCGTCTTGGTCGGCTTAGGGGTGCGCGTCGGCCAGGGCGCGTCGGTCGGCTTCGAAGTCGGCGTGGCCGTGGGCGGCGACGTCTTGGTCGGCGAGGGCGTGGGCGTGAGCGTGGGTTTGGGCAACGACGTGGAGTTCGGCGCGCTGGCGCCGGGCGGCCAGCTCGGCGTCGGCGAAGGCGTCAGGGTCGGTGTAGCCGTCGGCGGGATCAACGGGGTGAGATCAAGAGCCGGCGTGGGGGACGGCGTGGCTGCATTCGCCGCTGGCGACGGGGTCCGGCTCGGGATCGTCGTCTCGGTGGGAACAGGCGTGCGGCTGGCCGTGGGCGAGGCCGTGGCCGGTGAAACCGCGGTCACGCGCGTGACCGCGGCCGGCGCGGGCAACGGCGTCTCCACCGCCGTCGGCGAGAGCCCGGCGGTGGAAGGCGTGAGGCTCGGCGGCGAGGTCGGGCTGACGGCGGTCGGCGTTGGCGACGGTTGCGGGGGCGTGGTCGGCGAGGCGGACGCCGGCGCAGGCCGGGTCCAGGCGACGGAAGGAGCCGGACTGGGTGGGACGTCATCAACCGTCATCGGCTGAGACGACTGGCGCGCGCCAAGCTGGCGCCAGGCCTCGTCGTCGGTCTGCGCGTCGGCCACCACCTCCGGCCGGAGCGGGCTGAGCGGCAGCGCGTCGGGCGGCTCGGCGCCGTAGTCCGCCAGGCGAGAACGCAGGCCCAGCACTTCCAGGGGCGAGGTATCGATCGCCGCAAACGCCAGGGCCGACGTGACCTGCACGGTGAGCAGGCTGGCCACGACGGCGACGACGACGGTGAGCGCCCAGGCCAGGGTCTCGCGTGAGCGCCTCATGCCGCCTCCAACTCAGGCGAGGCCTTCGGAGTCCGGTCCCGCAGCGCCTCCAGCGCGGCTGGCTCGAGCCCGAAGGCCGTCACGAGTTCATGGCCCACCTCCGCCAGGTCCGCCTGCGCGCTGGCGAGGCGATCCGCCGCCACGCCGGCCGCGACGCGCTGGGTCAGGGCGATCTGCTCCGGGCTGAAGCCGCGGCAGAACAGGTAGGCGGCCTCCAGGGTCTCGTACGGCAACTGGCGCTGCAACGGCTGCAGGCCGACGACGCCGTACACGCGCACAGGTTTTGCCTTGCCTTTGAGCGCCATGGCGCCGTGATCCACCAGGCGCAGGCCATGCTGCGGCCCCAGGCATTTGAGCGTCGGCTCGGTGATGAGCACGCTGCTGCCAGGCAGTTGCGCGGTGAGGGCCTGGACGCGCGCGGCCACGTTGACGGTGTCGCCGATGACGGTGTACTCGAAGCGCTCGGCTGAGCCGACATTGCCGGTGATGACCTCGCCGGTGTTGATGCCGACCCCGATGGCGATGGGCTGCTGGCCCGCCGCCGCCCGGCGCGCGTTGAATTCCGCCAGGCGGGCGCGGATGAGCAGGGCGGCGCGCAGCGCGCGGCGCGCGCTCTCGGCCGCCGGCAGGCTCACCGGCGCCCCGAACACGGCCATGGTGCTGTCCCCGCCGAATTTGTTGACGAAGCCGCCGACCTCGCGGATGACGCCGTTGACCACGGCGAAGT
>DAOUAB010000146.1:0-16739 GCA_034434015.1 Anaerolineales bacterium | reverse complement strand
CAGCCCGCCCACCAGGGCCACCAGGCCGGCCAGCGCCTCGGCCGGCAACAGCCATTGCTTCAGCCCCGGTGAAGGCGCCGGCGGCAGATAGCTTTCGATGACCAGGGGCGGGTCGTCGTCGGCCAGGACCGCGCCCGCCGGGATTGGGCGGCTCAAGCGACCGGGCATCCCGGACGGCGCAGGTCGGGCGCGGGCCGCCGGGGGCGGCGTGGCCGCGGTCATCGAGCGCTGGATGGCCAGGTGCAGGGCCGCGGCCAGGGATTGCGCCGATTGGTAGCGCTCGACAGGTTCCTTGGCCAGGGTCCGCATCACCACCGCCTCGACGTTCGGGTGCAGCTTCCGTCCGAAGACGCGCGGCGCGGGCGGCAGCTCAGAAATGTGCTTGACGACGACCCCCAGCGTGCCCCCCTGGAACGGCGTCTGACCGGTCAGCATCTCGTACAGGATCACGCCCAGCGAGTACACGTCGCTGCGCCGGTCGCCGGCCTGGCCGCGCGCCTGCTCCGGCGAAATGTAGGCCGGCGTGCCGGTCAGCGAGCCGGTGCCGGACAGGCGCGGTTGATCCACCCAGTACGCCAGCCCGAAGTCGGTGAGGACCGGCGCATCGTCGTCGCGAAACATGATGTTGGCCGGCTTGAGATCCCGGTGGACGAGCCCGTGCCGGTGCGCGTAATCGACGGCGGCGCAGATGGTCGTCATCCAGCGGTCTATCTGCTCGAGGGGGAGGCCGCCGTGCTTCAGGGAAGCCTCCGCCAGGCGTTCTTCCAGGGTCCCGCCGGCCAGGTATTCCATGACGATGTAGGCCGTCTCCGCCTCCGCCACGCAATCGTAGATCTGGGCAATATGGGGGTGACGGACTTTGAGCATCACCTCCGCCTCGCGCCGGAAGCGCCGGAGCGCGCTGGGCTGCTGGATCAGGTGAGGGTGCATCAATTTGACGGCGACCCGTTCGCCGGTGTCCACATGCCGGGCCTGGTACACGTCCGCCATGCTGCCGCGCCCGGCCAGCTGCTCAAGACGGTACTGTCCCAATCGTTCGCCGATGGAGGGCTTCATGGCGCTGCCTTTCGTCGCGATGTGCTGCGGCGCGCCTGAACACAGGCGCTTCGACCGCCACACATCGGTTATCGGCCACACGCCAGTCAGGCTTGACGGGGAAAGCGCGGCCGGAGCCGCTCAGGGATGAAGATTTACGGGGGCTTTACGGCCGGGGGTGGACAGGGACCTTCAGAGGGGAGTCGGCCCTACCACTCGGTCAGTTTCCAGATCTCGGGCTGGCCGCCGGGCTGGCCGGTCTCCAGGCTGGCGCCGATCTCGGCGAAGCGCTGGACGGCCTGAGCCAGGTGTTGCAGGGCGGCCTCGTCCTGCCCGAGGGCGTGGTGCAGGTCGGCCAGGTTGTTGTGCAGCGCGGCCTCACGATGCCGATCACCCTGAGCCGTGCACAGCGCCAGGGCCTGTTGGGTCAGCTCGATGGCGCGGGCGAAATCGCCGGCCTCCCGGCGGGCCAGGGCCAGGTTGTTGAGGGCAGCGACGCGGGCGTCGGGATCGTCGAGCGTCTTGGAGAGTTGAAGACTGTGCTCCAGGTGAGCGCTGGCCTGAGCGGAATCGCCCCGGCGGCCGGCCAGGATGCCGAGCACATTGTGGGCGCGCGCCAACGAACGCGGGTCGGCGGCAGACTCGGCGTGCGTGAGCGCCCGCTGGGCCAGCGCCTCCGCCGCCTCCGCGCGGCCGGCGTGGTGGGCGCTCCGGCTCCAGTCTGCGTATAGCCGGGCCTGCGCCGCCGCCGGCCCGGTCTCGCCCAAAGCCGAGGCCGAGGCGCAGAAGTGCTTTTCAGCCAGGTCCCATTCACCACGCCGGTCGTAGACGTTGGCCAGTTTGTGCTCCAGCCGGGCCAGGGCTTCAGGCTGACCGGAAGCGGCCGTCTCATAGCTGGTCAGGGCCGCCGTGTAATCGCCGGCCAGGGTCTGGAGGTCGCCAATGGCCTCATGCAGGTCGGCGGCCTGCGGATAGCCGAGCGACAGCGCCGCGCGGTAATAGGCCAGGGCGTCGGCGTTGGCGTAAAGCGAGCGGGCGTGGTCGCCGGCGCGCCGGAAGTAGTCGGCGGCCTGGGCCTCCTGTCCGCCGAGCTGGTAGTGCCGGGCGATCTCGGCGACGGGCGGCGGCGCGGCGCGGCCCTGGCCGGGGTCGAGCCGGGAGCGGGCGACCAGCGCCTCGGCGGCGCGGCGGTGCAACAGCCGACGCCGGGCCAGGCTGATCTGGTCATACGCCAGGCCGCGCAGCTTATCGTGGCCGAAATCGTAGGCCGCCGATTCAGGCGACGACGCCACCTCGACGATCAGCCCGCGCGCCACCAACTCCTCCAACGCCAGGACCGTCTCATCCTCGCTGCGCCCGCCGACGGCCTGGAGCAGATCGGCGTCAAATGCGCGGCCGATAACGGCCGCCGCCCCAAGCACCTGTTGCCCGGTTTCGCCGGGCTGGGCCAGGCGGGCGGCCAGCAGGGCCCGGACGCCGGCCGGCAGCGTCCACGCCCGGCTCGGGTCGGCCTGGCCGGAGAGCGCCGCCAGATACTCCACCAGGAACAGCGGCGCGCCCTCGGTCTCGCGCGCCAACCGGTCGAGCACGTCGCCGGTGAGCGCCGCGGCCGGCAGCGCGGCCCCGGCCAGCTCGCGCACCTCGGCCGGGCTGAGCCGGCGCAGCCGGATCAGGCGGCCTGCCCCGGCCCGTTGCAACTCGGACAACAACCGGCGCAGGCGGTGCTGGGCGGGCACATCCTCGCCGCGCCAGGTCGCCAGGAGGAGCAGCGGCGGCTGCGCGATCCGGCGCGCCAGGTAAGCCAACAACTCGGCGGTCGCGTCGTCGGCCCATTGCAGGTCGTCGGCGAAGACGAGGCCGGGGCCGGCGTCGGCGCATAACGCCAGGATCAACTGACGCACACCTTCAAAGAATCGGCTCTGGGCGCCCGGCCCTTCCAGAGGCGCCAGCGTCGCGCCGTCCGCGTTCAGTTCGGGCAGCAGGCGCGCCGCCTCCAGGCGCTGGTGCGCGGGCAGGCGGGCCAGACGGGCTTCCGCCTCCGGCTGTGCCAGCGCCTGGCGCAGCGCCTCAATCAGGGGGCCATAAGCGAGTCCGGCCTGGCCGGCATAACACCGCACCGCCAGCGGCGCGGGCGCGCCGGGCGCTTGCCGGGACGCCAGAAACTCCTCGGCCAGGCGCGTCTTGCCGATGCCGGCCTCGCCCTCCAGCACCACCATCTGTCCCACGGTCCGGGCGAGGGCGTGAGCCTCGGCCAACTGCTGCCACTCCTGCGACCGGCCGACGAGCGGCAACCGGGAGAGTGGACGGTGGGAGGCAGACGCCGCCGCGTGCGGCTGGTCCTGGGCCTGAAGGGTCACGGCCTGAGCCGGAGGGGGCAGGCGATTGGCGCGGATCGCTTCGTCGAGGCGCGTGGTCTCCTCCAGCGGCCGCACGCCGAGCTCGGCCTGCAAGATGCGTTCACATTCCTGATACTGGCGCAGGGCCGCCGCGCGCTGGCCGGTCCAGGCATAGAGCTGCATCAGGTGCCGGTGCACGGGCTCGTGCAGGGCGTCCAGGTCCAGCCAGCGGCGGGCATAGCGGAGGGCGAGCGTGAAATCGCCGGAGGTCGTGCAGGCGCGCACCAGGCGCTCGAGGAGAGCAGCCAGCTCGCGCTTGAGGGCCTCGGCCTGGAAGAACTGCCAGTCATCGAAGGCGGGGCTGTCGCGCAGGGTGAAGCCGGCCATGAAGTCGTCGCGGTACAGGCGGACGGCCTCATCCTGGGCGTGACGGTCCCCGGTCTGCCCGGCCAGGCGCCGGAACTCGGCCACATCCAGCCACAGCGCCGGGGTGGCGGCCACGGCCTCGCGTTCAATCGCCAGCCCGGCGCCGTCGAGGGCCGTGTTCAATACGGACAGAGTCCGGCGCAACGCGCCGTGCGCGCGGGCCTCGTCGGCGTCCGGCCAGAAGAGGGCGGCCAGTTTGTGACGCGTGTGGGTCCCGGGCGAGAGCGCCAGATAGGCCAGGAGCGCCAACGCCTTGCGCGTGTCCAGGTCGGCGGGCTTGCCGCCGACTTCGAGGCGCGGTGCGCCCAGCAACAGCAAGCGCACCGTTTTAGGCCGGAGGGGCATCACCCGGATTCTACTCCAATTCTCAGGTCGAAGCCGGCCGTAACGCGCCCCGTAACGATCCCGGGATGCCGGCGAGGTAAATTGCAGACAAGATTATTCAACATTGGAGCGCGCATGGCAAACCCCATTGGCTCAGGCCAGATGCAGACAACTTTGCGCAGCGCCGCCGTCGATGGCCTGCTGGCCGGGGCGGGCGCGGGTCTGGCCATGGCCGCTTATCTCGTGGCGGCCGGGATGATGCTGGGTGAAGGCCCCGGGACCATGCTGGGCCGTTTCGACCCGAACGGAGCGGCGTCGCCGCTGACCGGCGGCCTGGCGCACCTGGCTGTGGCCGCCGTGTACGGAGCGTTCTTCGGCGGAGCCTGGCGCGTGATCCCCCTGCGCCGCCGCGATTTGGTTTGGGGTCTAGCCTGCGGGCTGATCTACGGCTTGCTGCTGTGGGCGGTGGCCGCCGGCGCCCTGCTACCTCTGGCCGGGGCCGGCGTCGGCCTGGCCGACGTGCCCGGCCTGCACCTGGCGACCGCGCACGTCGTCTACGGGTTGACGCTGGGCGCATTGTTTCATCGACACAAGTAATCCTCCACAACACAGGAGATGGCCATGGACGCCTACCTGAGCAACCTGCCTCCGAAAGCTGGCCCGGCCCGGTAGCCGCGCCGGCCAGGGCAACGACACGAGCGCGCGGACGCGCCAGGGCGGCCGTCCGGGCACTGCACCCCGTGGGCGGCTGGGTTCCGGTCAGCAGACCGGCCCCAGCCGTCCGCGGCGGTCAGGGGGTTGCCTGCGCCCGGTTGAGCCGCGCCCTTTCCTTTTTTACGCTATCATCGACCTGCCAGCTTCACGTTGGTTCGCAACCGCATCCAGCCAGCCGGAAAACGGCGACAGGACATCGGCCGACGCCGCCGAGTCAGGAGGTCTACATGGACGTCGTGATCACATTGCTCCGGATCGTGCACATCTTCGCGGCCATCTTCTGGGCCGGCGTCACCTTCTTCACTCTCGGAATCCTGGAGCCGACGGTGAAGAGCGCCGGGCCGGAGGGCGCCCGCTTCATGCAGCGCCTGGCGGCGGTCGGCGGCATGAGCCGGGCGATGGGCATCGCCGGCGCGGTGGTGGTCCTCTCCGGCCTGCTCCTGTACGGCCCCATCACCGGCAACCTGAACCCGGCCGTGGTCTTTGGCGGCCGGCTGGGGCTGACCCTCGGCGCTATCGCCGGCCTGGCGGCCGGCGTCTCCGGCTTCGTCATCCAGGGGCGCACCTCCGGGCAACTGGCCAGGCTGGGCGCGCAGATTGCGGGCCAGGGCCAGCCGCCCTCGCCCGAGCAGGCGGCCCAACTCGGCGCGATGCAGGCGCGCCTCAGCCAGGGCACCATGATCAGCGCGGTCCTGATGGCCATCGCCGTCATCGGCATGTCGGTCTAAACGGGCCAGGCCGTCCGCCCTCCGCCACGGGTGCATTTCACTTTGGGGGCAAGTATCATTCTGAGCCGCGTAGCGGCGAAGAATCCCCCCGCCCAGCGGCGCGAGACTCTTCGCCTTCGGCTTACACTGATTTCCAGTTCGATTGATACCAGTCATTCCGGCGAAAGCCGGAATCCAGCCGATTTTGACAGGGTCTGGACCCCGGCCTCCGCCGGGGTGACGGCAGAGCAAACGGAACGTGCTATACGGTGACAAACTCGCCCCCGGCGGGAAATGCACCCCTCCGCCACAAGACCGATGACGGCGCCCGCGAGCGGCGCTATAGTGGCCGCGCAGAGTGGCAGCCAGGAGACCTCCGCATGCAGAAAGCCCTCCGCTGGATCGGGATCGCGCTCGGCGTCGCGGCCGGGCTGCTGGCCGCCGGCGCCGGTCTGATCTACTTTGTGACGGAGACGCGCCTGAACCGGGTCTATCAGATTCCGCCCGAGCCCCTGATCATCCCGGCTGAGGCGGACCTCGCCCGCCGCGATTGGCCGCTGACCTTAATCGCCTTCTGCAAAGATTGCCACGGCGACGACCTCGGCGGGCAGGTCCTGGAAAGCGACGCGCTGTTCGGCGTCTTCTCAGCGAGCAACCTCACCCCGGGCCAGGGCGGCGTCGGCCGGACCTACTCGGATGTGGATTGGGTCCGCGCGCTGCGGCACGGCGTCCGCCCAAACGGCAAGCCCCTGGTCGGGATGCCGTCGAACGTGTTCAACCGCCTGAGCGACTCCGACCTGGGCCTGCTGATCGCCTATGTGAAGGCCCTGCCGCCGGTGGATCGCGAAGTGCCGCCCACGCGCGTCGGGCCCCTGGCCCGGCTGATGGTCGTCACCGGCGGGATCGCGCCGGATGTGCTGCCGGCGGAGGTGATCGACCATGCCGCGGCCCGCCCGGACGCGCCCACGCCGGGGCTTACGGTGGAGTACGGCCGCTACGTGGCCGTGGTGTGCGGCACCTGCCACGGCGAAGACATGTCCGGCGGCCCGGAGGCCGGGGAGGGCATGAACCTGACGCCGGGCGGCGCCCTGGGCGGCTGGACCGAAGAACAGTTCGTGCAGACCCTGCGCACCGGCGTCGCCCCGGACGGCAAGCGGCTGGACCCGGAGCAGATGCCCTGGAACGACATTCAGGAAATGACGGACGAGCAATTGCGCGCCATCTGGCTCTACCTGCGCTCGCTGCCGGCTATCGAGACGGAGCACCGCTGACCGCGCGGCAAACCGCATGGAAACAGATACGCCTTCACCCTCCCGGCCGCGATCCCGGGCACGCTGGCTGCCGCTGGCCCGGATCATCTGGGCCGGCCTGGCGCTGGTCACTCTGAGCCTGGTGGCGGCCGGCCTGCCGACCCGGCTGGACCAACTGCTTGACCTGGCGCAACAGAACCGCCGCGCCCTGACCGACCTCGGCCTCTCCGTCGGGGTTTATGCCGGGTATCTGCTGGCGCTGGACGTGATCGTGGTCGTCGCGCACCTCGGCATCGCGGCAGCCGTTGTGGGCTGGTGCCGGTCTCACGCCTGGATGGCGCTGTACGTCGCCACGGCCCTGGTCACCAACGGCGCGCTGGTGCCGCTGGCCGCCAGCTACGCCGACGCGCCCTTCCCGGCCGTGTGGCGACTGGCCGCGGACCTGGTGATCTTCGTCGGCCTGGCCTCCGGCCCGCTCCTGCTGTTCGCCTTCCCGGATGGCCGCTTTGTCCCGCGCTGGACCGGCCTGCTGGCCCCTGCCTGGGTGCTCTGGACGCTGGCCGGGGCCGTCCTGCCGCCCGGGCCTTGGAGCTACCGGACCTGGCCGGCCTGGCTCCTGATCCCGACCGTGCTGCTGCTGGTGGGCGCCGGCGTGTACGCCCAAATCCACCGCTATCAGAACGTGTCCAGGGCCGTCGAGCGCCAGCAGACCAAGTGGGCGGTAGCGGGCCTGACGGCGGCGGTCGCCGGCCCCTTCGCCTACTTCATCCCCTTCGTGCTCTTCCCGTCGCTCCGCCAAGCGGCCGTGCCCAACTTCTTCCACCAGTTCATCGGCCCGCAGTTCTTCACGACCTTCGCGCTCACCCGCCTGGCCGGCGCCACCGCGCTGACTCTGGCGCTGCTGGCCTTCCCCCTGTCCTTCGCCATCGCGGTCCTGCGCTACCGCCTGTGGGATATCGACATCATCATCCGGCGCACGCTGGTCTACTCGGCGCTGACCGCGGTGCTGGCGCTGGCGTACTTCGGCCTGGTCATCAGCCTGCAGAGCGGGCTGCGCGTCGTCGCCGGCGAAGAGTCGCCCCTGGTGATCGTCGTCTCCACCCTGGCCATCGCGGCCCTGGCCGCGCCGCTCCGGCGGCGCGTTCAGAACGCCATCGACCGGCGCTTCTATCGGCGCAAGTATGACTCGGCCAAGACGCTGGCCGGCTTCGCGGCGACGGTCCGGGACGAGACCGACCTGGACGAGATGACGGCCCGGCTGGTGGCCGTAGTCTCCGAGACCATGCAGCCGGAGCACGTGTCGTTGTGGCTCAAGCCCCTCTCCGAGCTGCGCCCGATCCGCCCGCGCTCGCCCCTCCCGGAGCCGGACCTTCCGAGGCGGCGCGCGGTGGGCCGGCCTCCGACTTAAGGCCGATTTCGCCGGCCGTAACGCCCGTCGTAACAGGCCCGGAACGCCGGCTGAGTAAAGTCAGGGCAATCCAGACAGGAGATCGCCCATGATCGCCTCGACCCAGGCCCACATCACCTGCGTCCAGGGGGCGGCATCTAACGACCGTCCATCCGCAGGCATGATTGGCTTTACCCTATGACCATCCACAAGTCCGCTCCCTCCACCTGGCTCACCGTGTTCCTCGCCAGCGCCCTGGCCCTCGCCGCCTGCAGCGGGCCGGCCGCCGACCCGGCAGAGCCGGCCACGGCCGCGCCCGTTACCGGGGCGGCCCCCATTGCCACCAGCGCCGTCGCACCGGCTGCGACCTCCGCGCCGGCCGCCACGCCCACACCCGCCGGCCGGTCGGCCCTGCTCTCCGAACTGCGCCGCCAGGTGGAGGCCCAGCCGCAAGACCAGGCCGGCTGGATCGCGGCCTCGGAGGGCACGCAGATCCGCGCCGGCGGCGGCGCGCGCACCGGCCGGGCCTCGTTTGTGCGCCTGGATATCTCCGACGGCAGCCGGGTGCGCCTGGCCGGCGACTCGGTCTTTCGCCTGGCCGAGCTCTCGCCCTCCGCCGATGACCCCGTGACCCGGCTGAAGCTGGAGGCCGGCAAGGTCTGGATCATGGTCACCAAGCTGCTCGGCGTCGGTTCGTTCGAGGTCGAGACGCCGAACGGCGTGGCGACGGTGCGCGGCTCGATGATGAGCACGCAATACGACCCGGCCTCCGGCCAGGTGGTGGTCGCCTGCCTGGAGGGCGCCTGCCGGCTGACCGGGGCCGGCGGCCAGAGCACCGACCTCGTCCCCGGCCAGCAGACCGAGATCCTGGGCGCGGGCCAGGACCCGACGCCCGCGCACCCGATGGACGCCGAGCAGTTGGCGGACTGGGCCGGCTACTTCCCCGAAGGCGCCGAGCTGGTGAAAGGCATCGAGCCCGGCCCGGCCGTGACGGGCCTGGTGACGCCCACCCTCACCACGCCGGCCGGCCAGGTGATCAGCGGCTACTGGCTGGACACCTACGGCGGCACCAGCGTGGAGGGCGACTGTATCCAGGGCGCCGTGGGCGGCGGCGGGGGCGAGGGCCTGGGGCCGGACGAACGGCCGTTGACGCCCGTGCGCCAGGTGGAGGACGGCTCCGCCATCCTGATCTACAACCCCGGGCAGAGCTTCGCCCAGACCGGGGTCGGCGTGTACGCGCGCGAGGACACCTACGAGACCACGAGCTTCGACCGGCAGTTCCAGCCGATCACGGTCACGCTCACCTTCCGCGACGAGCTGCGCGTCCTGGCCCCGGACCGGATCGAGTGGCTGACGACCAACATCGAAAAGGGCGGCTGCACCACCCGCTATTCACGGACACTCGACCTGGTCCGCGCCGAGCCGCTGGTGTTGCTGCCCGGCCGGCCGCCGTTCCGGGGCGAGTACGCGGTGACGTGGCGCACCGACGCCTGCCCGGCCGAGCTGGCCGAGGCGGTGCCGGCCTTCACCCAGATCAGGCTGACGCCGGCCTACGACGGCGGCCTGGTCCTGTACGGGCCGGGTTTCTATCAACACCTGGAGGCGGACGAGCAGGGGACGTATGCCTGGGAGCAGGAGGCCGAGAACGGCGCCCGCTTCCGGCTCTCCCTGCGCGTGGACGATCCCCGGCGCCTCTACCCGACCTGGAACGTCTTCAAGGGGCCGGGCGAGAGTTGTAGCGGGACAGGCGAGATGATTTTGCGGAAATCCCCGGCCCCCTGACCGGGCCTGAGGACGCTCCGCTCACGTCGAACGGTCCACCGAAATTTGTCCCGGCGGGCCGTTCAACCCGTTAAGCCGCGGGCCGATTTGGTAACGTTCACCGTAACGCTGGGCGGACGGCCCGGCGTTACTCTAAACATAGCCTGGCGGCCAGCCGGCGCCCGGCGGGATGGATTCCATCAATGACCTCTGACTTCGCATACGACCTCATCGTGATCGGCGGCGGGCCGGCCGGGGTGACCGCCGCTCTGCGCGCCCGCGAGCTGGGCGCCTCCGTGGCCCTGGTGGAGCGCGGGCGGCTGGGCGGCACCTGCACCAACGACGGCTGCGCGCCGACGCGCGTGCTGGCCAAGGCCGCGCGCCTGGTGCGCGACGCCGAGCAGTTCGACGAATACGGCCTGACGCCGCACGCCCCGGCCGTGGACCTGCCGCGCCTGCTGGCCCGCACCCAGCAGGTGGTCTACCGCCTGCAGGAGAAGAAACAGCTCATCGACCACCTTTCCGGAACGGGCGTGGCCGTTTATGCCGACGCCGGCCCGGCCCGCTTCGCGGACGCCCACACCCTGGCCCTGCCGGACGGGCGCGCGCTCACGGCCGAGAAATTCATCCTGGCCGCCGGCGGCCACGCCCGGCGTCTGCCTTTCCCGGGCGCGGAGCTGGCGCTGACGCACAGCGACGTGTGGACGCTCACGCGTCTGCCGCGCTCGCTGGCCGTGGTCGGCGCGGCGGCCACCGGCTGCCAGCTGGCCTCCATCTTCGCGGCCTTCGGGACCGAAGTCCATCTGCTGGAAGTGTTGCCGCGCATCGTGCCGGCCGAGGACGAGGCCGTGTCGGCGGCGCTCACGGCCGCCTTCCAGGCGCGCGGCCTGGACGTGGTGACGGGCATCGCGGGCGTGGACCGGATCGAGAAGGCCGGGGCCGGCCTGATCCTGCACTATCGGCGCGGCGCGGCGGCGCAGGCGCTGGCCGTCGAGGCCGTCGTGCTCTCGGTGGGCTGGATCGGCAACCTGGAGGCGCTCAACCTGGAGGCGGCCGGCGTGGCGACCGGGCGCGGCTACGTGACCGTGGACGACACCCTGCAGACCTCGGCCGCCAACATCTGGGCGGCCGGCGACATCACCGGGCGCATGATGCTGGTGCAGAGCGCCGGCCATGACGCGCGCGTGGCGGCAGAAAATGCCCTGCTCGGGAGCGAGCGCAAATACCGCCACACCGTCGTCCCGCACGGCGGCTTCACCGACCCGGAGTACGGGAGCGTGGGCCTGACCGAGGCCCAGGCGCGGGCGCAGGCGCCGGACTGCGCCGTGGCGCTGGTGCCGTACGGCGACATCGACCGGGCCGTGATCGACGACCGGACGGAGGGCTTCTGCAAACTGATTGTGTCGCGCCAGAGCCGCGAGATCCTGGGCGCGCACGTCGTGGGCGAGCAGGCCGTGGAGATCGTGCAGATCGCGGCGGCCGGCATGGCGGCCGGGATGAGGATCGAGAAACTGGCCGAGCTGGAGCTGGCCTACCCGACCTTCACCGCCATCCTCGGCCTGGCCGCGCGCCAGATCGTGCGCGCGCTGGGCCTGACGCCGGTGGCCGAGGAGTGGCGCACGCTCAAGCGGCTGGCCGTGGCGGAGTGGGAGCGCGGGGACAGGGAGTGAGGACGAAGCTCCGCCATCGTCTCGGTGAACCATGACCCCTGAAAAAGCCCGCCCTAAAGCGCAGAAGCGATGGGGAGCGGAACGGGA
Organism: Anaerolineales bacterium; assembly: GCA_034434015.1. Taxonomy (GTDB): domain Bacteria; phylum Chloroflexota; class Anaerolineae; order Anaerolineales; family UBA6663; genus SpSt-583. Next base: position 5,042 of record DAOUAB010000146.1, on the reverse strand, counting down.
GGCGGAAATCCAGCGGGTTTGGGCAGGATCTGGACCCCGGCCTACGCCGGGGTGACATCAACGCAAGCTGAAATCGGAATGCGTTGACGTCGTCCCGGCGAAAGCCGGGACCCAGTGACCATCCACCTGAGGATGGGATCCAGTGCGGGCAGTGACAGGAATACTTGCGAGGAGGCGGCATGGACACAGCCAGCAAAGTGCTCGTCGTCGGGGGGGTGCTCAACCTGGCCTTCGGCCTGCTCGTGGGCGCGCTGCTGGCCGGGCTGCGGACCCGGAACCCGGAGGCCGAGCACCGCTACCTGCTCACGGCACACAAGGCCGGCCTCCAGCAGGGCCTGATGCTGCTGGGGCTGACCTGGGCCGCCGCGCTTTCGCCGCTGGCCGCCGGCGCCGAGACATTAGCCGCCGGCCTGCTGGCGGCCTCCACCCTCTTCCTGAACCTGGCGGCCGTGGTCAATTGGGCGCTGGGCGTGCGGGATGAGTTCAAGGCCCGCTCGCCGGGGCTGGCCGTGGGCGGGGTCTCCGCCGCGCTCTCGGTGCCGGGGCTGGCGATCCTGGCCTGGGGCGTCTTTCAGGGGCTGTGAAGCAGCATGAACCCGACCGCCTCCCCCCGCTCTCTTCTCTGGCTGGCCTGGGGCCTGTGCGCCCTGGCCGGCCTGACCCTGGCGGCCGATGTCCGGCTGACACTGGCGTCAGGATTGACGTCGCAGGCCGCTGTCACCGAAGCGCTCTTCGTCCTGCCCATCTTCGCCTACAGCCTGCTCGGCGCGCTGATCATCACCTATCGGTCCGAGAACCGCATTGGCTGGCTGCTCCTGGCCGGCGGCCCCCTGCTGGCGGTAAGTCTTTTGGCGGGCGACGCGCTGAAGTATGGCTACACGGTCATGGCCGCCCCGCCCGCCGGCCTGGACGTCATGGCCGCGATCTACGAATCGTTTAGCTGGATCGCCGCGTTCCTCTTGTATGTCCTGCTGCCTTTGTGGTTCCCCACCGGGCGGTTCCTGTCCGCCGGCTGGCGGCGTCTGGCCGAGGCCACGGCCGGCCTGCTGTTCATCATCAGCCTGGCCCAGCTATTTCTGCGGGCCACGATCGACCTGTACTCTACCCACGGGATCCAGGCCATGGTGGCCAACCCGCTGGCGCTCCCGATTGCCCCCCCTGCCCTGGCGCGGGCGGACTGGTTTGCCGTCACCACGCCGATCTTCGCGGCCAGCATCCTGGCCGCGGTGCTCTCGCAGATCGCGCGCTACCGGCGCGCCCGCGGCGACGAGCGCCAGCAAATCAAGTGGTTCGTGTTCCTGGTCAGCCTGGTGCTCATCCCGTACATGCTCCTGCTCACGGCGCAGGCCCTCGTCACCTCTGAAATCGGCGGTTTCGGCCTCAACCTCGCCTTCCAGCTCCTGGGCCTGCTGGTCATCCCGGCCGGGATCGGGGTCGCGGTCTTCAAGTACCAGCTGTATCACATCGACGTCATCATCCGCCGGACCCTGATCTATTCGACCCTCACCGGCCTGCTGGCGCTGACTTACTTCGGCCTGGTCGTCAGCCTGCAGGGCGCGGTCACGGCGTTGGGCGGCGCGCGCTCGGAGTGGATCACGGTCGCCTCCACGCTGGCGGTAGCCGCGCTGGTCGCGCCGTTGCGCGGCCGGGTGCAGGCGTTCATCGACCGGCGCTTCTTCCGGCGCAAGTATTACGCGCAGAAAGTGCTGGCCGCCTTCGCCGCCGCCGCCCGCGACGAGACCGATCTGCACGCGCTTACTCGCCGGCTGGCCAGCGTGGTGCGCGAGACCATGGAGCCGGAGAGCGTGGGGGTGTGGCTGCGGCCGGCCGAGGGCCGCTGACACGATGAAGATCCTTATCACGACCTTCGGCGTGCGCGGCGATGCGCAGCCCTATCTGGCGCGGGCGGCGCAGCCTGGTGGCCGGGACCGATCACGCCAGCCTGCTCGTGGCGCGCCCGGACGCCGTTGCCGACGCGGTGCGGCGCATCCGGGCGAGCCGTCTGGCATGACCAGACGCCAACCCCTGCGCGGCCGGTTGCAGCGATTCATTGACCAGCGCTTCTACCGCCGCAAGTACAATGCGGCCCAATCCCTGGCCGCCTTCGCGGCCCTGGCGCGGGATGAGACCAAATCAGACGCGTTGACGAGCAGACGGGCCGGCGTGGTGCAGGACATCCCGGCGCCCGAATGCGTGACCGTATGGCTGAAACTTCGATAGGCGAACGCCGCTGGACGCGCGGCGCCTGGCTGACGGTGCTGGCGGCCGGGATATTTATCGCCCTCAACCTGGCGCATGTGGCCTACCGGTTCAGTCTGCCCAGCCTGGGCTGGGTGGTCTGGGACCCTGACTTAGACGAAGGCCGGGGCCAGTTCTGGCTGGCCGCCAATGCGGTCGGGGCGCCTTCCGCACTTCAGCCAGGCGATGTGGTGACGCACCTGGGCGAGGTGAATTTGGGGGCCTATAACGCGCTGGAGTCCGAACTCCTGCCGCGCCCGGCTCGGTGGCGCGCCGGCGAGCGCATCACGGTGACGGTCGAGCGGCAGGGACAGGCGCTGGTCATCGAGGCGCCGGTTGTGCGATGGACCTGGGCGGCGTGGTGGCGCACCAATCTGCTCGATCCCCGCCGCCTCTGGGAATGGGTGGTGACGGCGCTTCTGCTGGGTCTCGTGGGCTATACACTTGCCCACCGGCCGGGCAACCTGGCCGCGCGCTTTCTCTTTGCCTTTGGCGTCGCTCAGTTCTCGATCACGCTGAGCGACACCTTGCCGGATTATCTTGCCCTGGCGACGGACCCGCCCGGCGCGACCAGCAAAGCTCTATTTGGCAACATCATCTTCGCTTATCTGCTTGGGCCATCCTTTCTGGGATTTGCCCTCACTTTTCCCAGACCCAAAGCCTGGATCCAACGCCAGCCGCGCTGGCTGCTGGCGCCCTTTCTCCTCGGCGCTTCCACCATTGTGCTCCTGGCCCTCCTGCCGGCGTACGCGAGTATTGGCTTTGGGCTGACCTTTGCGATGCTGGTGGGCGGCCTCGGGGCGCTCCTCCACTCCGGCGTCACCCAGCATGATGCGATCAGCCGCGCCCAATTGCGCTGGGCCATCGGGGGGGTCTCGGTTGGAGTGAGCCTGTTCCTTTTGAACATCCTCCTGTTTCCTGGCCAACCCCTGTACCGTGAATGGCTGGGCGCCCTGGCGAGCCTCGGTTTCCCCGTCATGGTGCTCTCGCTGGCCATGGCCATCCTGCGCTACCGGCTGTTTGATATTGACCTCATCATCCGGCGCACGCTGATCTACTCCGCGCTGACGGCGCTGCTGGCCTTGACCTACTTCGGCCTGGTGATCGTGCTGCAGGGCGTGGTAACGGGCGTGGGCGGCGCGCGCGCGGAGTGGGTGACCGTGGCCTCGACCCTCGCCGTCGCCGCCTTGTTCGCGCCGCTGCGCGCGCGCGTCCAGACCTTTATCGACCGGCGCTTCTTCCGGACGAAGTACAATGCCGCCCAGGCCCTGGCTGAGTTCGCGGCCGCGGCGCGCGACGAGACGGATCTGCATGCGCTGACCGGGCACTTGATCCGCATCGTCCAGGCGACCATGCAGCCGGAGCACGCCACGGTGTGGCTGGCCCGGCGGCCGGCCGACGCCGTCTATCCTCTAGAAGATCGGAGACCTACCCAATGACCCAGACTTCCACCCAGGAACGCTTCAAGCGCGGCGCCGCCGACGCGGGCCGGTTCTTTCACTATATCGCCGGGTTCGTGGACTTCACGGCCGACGACGCGGCCGCCATCCGCGAAAGCCGCTTCATCATCGAGAAACACATCCCGTCCATCGTGGGCGATTTCTACGCGCAGTTGCTGCGCTTCCCGGCCACCCGCCGACACTTCCTGAAAAAGGACGGGACGGTCGATCAGGACTATCTCCAGATGCGCATGCAGCACCAGGGCAATTTCTGGCGGCGCGCCGCGTCGGGCGAGTACGACGACGACTTCGCCCGCTACGTGGATTACGTCGGGCGGGCCCACACCTCGCACGGGGCCGATCCCAAGATCTATATCCCTGAGCAGTACGTGATCGGGATGGTGGGCTTCGTGCAGCAGCGGGTGTCGGAGGCGCTGGCCGCCGAACTGCGCGCGATCGATCCCGACCTCGAACGGCGCGCGGCCAAGGCCTGGAATGCGCTCCTGATGGTCGTCCTGGAACTGCTCGCGCGCAGTTACCGCTCGGAGACGGAGGCCGAGGCCTTTGAGCCGGGCCAGGCCGTGGACGACGAGGCGGTGCGGCAACTGTCGGTGGACGCCTACGAGCGCGCGCTGGGCATCGCCCGCGCCATCCACTACCGGGAAGTCCTGGTCGCCCAGGCCGGCGACATCCCCGACGGGGGACGCAAAATCATCCGCGTCGACAAGCTCTCGATCGGGGTCTTCCATCAGCAGGGCGAATGGGTGGCGCTCCACAACAGCTGCCTGCACCGCGGCGGCCCGGTCTGCGAGGGCAAGCTGGAGGCCGGCACCCTGACCTGCCCGTGGCACGGTTACGAGTACGAACTGACCAGCGGTGAGCTGCTCCTGGACCGCAGCGCGGCCCTGCCCAAGTATCCCGTCCAGGTGCGCGACGGCGCGGTGTATGTGCGCGTGCCGATCCTGGTGCGCGATGAGGTGTCCGTCTCGCTGGACGCGTTTGCGCCGCCGGCCGAGGCGGCGCCGGCGCTGAAGGCAAACGAATTCCGCCCGGCGCAGCTCAAGCCGGGCCAGGTCACGCGCCTGCACGTGGACGGCGAGCCGGTCGCGGTTTACAACGTGGACGGTGTCTTCTTTGCCACCCACGACCACTGCACTCACGCCCGCGGCCCGTTGAGCGAGGGTCGCCTGGACGGGAAGAAGATCATCTGCCCGTGGCACGACTCGTGTTTCGACGTGACCGACGGCAGCGTCCTGTGCGGCCCGGCCAGGAAACCCGTGAAGACGTATCAGGTGACGGTCGCCGGGGAGATCGCCCGCGTCGAATGAACGTCGTGAGCGGACAGACCCCGATGACGCCCGCACC
>DAOUAB010000145.1:0-9188 GCA_034434015.1 Anaerolineales bacterium | reverse complement strand
CGCGCCGCCGCCGCCGTCGATGGAGGCCGACACCTGGCTCAAGGCCGGGCGCGGCTTCGACTTCTCCCAGGCCGCCACGCAGGCCGGCTGGGTGGAGGTGACGCGCGAGGACTTCGGCTACCGGACGTACTGGCGGGTGTGGGTGCGCGCCCGTTTCCAGGACGGCAGCCAGGGCGAGCCGTTGCGCGTGCCGCCGTGGGACTTCGACGCGCGCTACTCCGGCCGGCCGCAGCCCTACGACGCCGGCGGCGAATACTTCAGCGAGATGCCGCCCGGCTACTTCGTGGATTTCACCACCCTGGCCGAGGACTACGGCTGGACGCGCGTCCCGGCGCAGACCAACTGGCGCGCCTTCTTCCCCGGCATCCTGTACTGGCGCTATGAACACCGCGGCGGCCTGGACTGGCTGGACGCGATGCGCGAGGTCTACACCGCCCCGCAGATCGCCACCCAGACCCTGGTGCCGTCGCCGACCGGGACGCCGACCATCACGCTGACGCCCACGGTCACCCACACCCCCACCCACACGTTGACGCCGACGCGCACCGCCACGCGCACGCCGCGGCCGACCAACACGCCGCTGCCCACGCGCACGCCGCGGCCCACGCTGACCCCGCGCCCGATCGTCATCACGGTGGTGATCACGGTCACGCCGCCGCCCAGCCCGACCACCCTCCGGCCGACGTGGACGCCGACGGAACCCGCGCCGTGAAGCGAAAGTGGATTCTGGGATTGGGGATCGCGTTGCTCGCCGGCTGCGCGGCCCCGCCGCCGCAGGCCACCCCCCGGCCGACCCTGACGGCCAGCCCGGCCGCCACCCCGAGCGCGCCGGCCGTTCCGGCGACGCCGGACCTGGACCCGCCGACGGCCACCTCCACGCCCGGCCTGCTCATCCCGACGGTGCTGCCGGATTACCTCCAGGTCTCGGTGCCGACCATCAACGCCAACAACCCGCTGCGCTTCGCGTTCCCGACGCCGGTCGTGTTCAACACCCCCGAGAACTGGCGCCCGCCGCTGCAGGGCGTGCCGCTCTCCGTCCGGCCGCAGGACCATTTCTGGTTCGCGCGCCCGATCGCGTCGGACAGCGTCAACTGGCCGCTCGGCTCGTATCGTTATGGCAGCGATTACTTTGGCCAGATGAACGTGCACGCCGGCATCGACATCGACGCGCCGCGCGGCACCCCGATCCTGGCCGCCGGGCCGGGCCAGGTGATCTGGGCCGGCTGGGGGTTGTTCAACTTCGATCCGCGCCGCGAGGATGACCCGTACGGCATCGCGGTCGCCATCCGCCACGACTTCGGCTACCAGGGCCGCAACCTGTATACGCTCTACGCCCACATGGAGGCGCAGAACAACCTGTTCGTGGGCCAGCGGGTGGAGACCGGCCAGGTGCTGGGCTGGATCGGCGTCACCGGCAACACCACCGGCCCGCACGTCCACTTCGAGGTGCGCGTGGGCGAGAACGCCTACTACAGCACCCGCAACCCGGAGTTGTGGATCGCGCCGTACTCGGGCTGGGGCGTGCTGGCGGGCCAGCTGCTGGACAAGCTCGGCAATTACATCTACAGCCAGCCGATCGAGATCTACGACGAGCGCGACCGCTGGCTGTACACGGTCTACACCTACGGCGACCGGGTGGCGCGCCCGGACGAGAACTGGCGCGAGAACTTCGCCATCTCCGACCTGCCGGCCGGGCGCTATCGCTTGAGGGCGACGCTGGGCCTGAACGCGCCGCCGCCCTTCATCGCCTCGCCCACCCCGGACGCTCTTCTGGAGAGCGTGGCCGCCCAGCCGGAAGCCATCCTCCCGCCCGTCCCATCCGGCGAGGTCGAGGTGATCGAGGCCGTGGTGGACCTCCTCCCCGGCCAGACCAATTTCGTCCTGTTGCAGGCCGGGGTCGGACAGGTTCCGGGCGCCCTGCCGGCCGAGACCAACACACCCGCGTATCCCACCAACACCTTCACGCCGACCGCCACCCCCACGCTCACGCCGTCGCCCACGGCCACGCGGACGCCGCGCCCGTCCCAGACGCCCACCCTCACCCGCACCCCGCGTCCGAGCCTGACGCCCACCCTCACCCGAACGCCCAGGCCGTAGGGCCCGCGCCGCGAAAGCCGGCCTCCAGGAGCAGACGCTCGCAGAAGAGCGGGAGCATCTGGGCCCCGGCCTTCGCCGGGGCGACGGCGGAAATGGTTGCGCCAGGGCGCGGCGCCTGGAGATTGACCACCAGCGGCGAAGGCACCCACCCGGCGCTTCTACTTGACAAATAGAACACATGGGCTATACTGAGCTGTACATTCGTTCTATTGCCGCTTGCGGCACAGACGCACCACAAAGGAGAACATGATCATGCCCCGCAAGAAGAAGGAAGACAGCGTTGAGAACGCCGAGTCTGCCGCTGAGGCCCCCGAGGGCGTCGAGACGGCGGAGGCCGCCCCGGAGGGCGTTGTGCTGGAATCGCCCGCCGTCGTCGAGCCCACGAACGGTCACACGCCGCCGGCCGAAAAGCCCCGGCGCGGCCGCCCGCCCAAGCACCAGGCTGTTGAGGAGGCGGCCCCGGCGCGCCCCCGGCTGGACCCGGCCCGGCTCAACGCCATCGACAAGGCGCTGAACGATCTGACCAAGAAATACGGGGAGGGCACGATCATGCGGCTGGGCGAAGCCTCGCACCTGCAGGTCGAAGCGGTCCCCACCGGCTCGCTGGCGCTCGACATCGCGCTCGGCATCGGCGGCATCCCGCGCGGCCGCGTCACCGAAATTTACGGCCCGGAGTCCTCGGGCAAGACCACGCTCTGTCAGCATATCGTCGCCGAGGCGCAAAAGCGCGGCGGCGTGTGTGGCTACATTGACATGGAGCATGCCCTGGACCCGGTCTACGCCGCCAAGTGCGGGGTGGATGTGGACAACCTGTACATCGCCCAGCCGGACACCGGCGAGCAGGCCCTGGAGATTGCCGAGGCCCTGGTGCGCTCCGGCGCCATGGACGTGGTGGTGATCGACTCGGTGGCGGCGCTGGTGCCGCGCTCCGAGATTGAGGGCGACATGGGCGACGCGACGATGGGCGTGCAGGCGCGCCTGATGTCCCAGGCCCTGCGCAAGCTCTCCGGCGCCATCAAGCAGACCAACACCTCGGTCATCTTCACCAACCAGCTGCGCCAGAAGATCGGCGTGATGTTCGGCAACCCGGAGACCACCACCGGCGGCATGGCGCTCAAGTTCTACGCCAGCGTCCGGCTGGACGTGCGCCGGCTGCAGGCCATCAAGGAGGGCGGCGAGGTGATCGGGTCGCGGACGCGTGTGCGGGTGACCAAGAACAAGGTCGCCGCGCCCTTCCGCGAAGCCGAGTTCGACATCCTCTACAACGAGGGCATCTCCAAAGAAGGCGACATGCTGGACCTGGGCACGGCGCTGGAGATCATCACCAAGCGCGGCGCTTTCTTCTCCTACGGCGAGGTGCGTCTCGGCCAGGGCCGCGAGCAGGCCAAGACCTTCCTGCGCGAGCATCCGGAGCTGGCCGGCGAGATTGAGCTGGCGATCCGCGCCCAGCACGCCGCCACGGGGTCGCCGCTAAACGTGGCCGCCGACGGGGGCGACGACGACGCGGGCGAGGACGACGAGTAAGCCTCGCGGCCCGCTTCCGAACGACGTCTATGGCCACAGGCGCGGGGACCGGTCCCGCGCCTGTGGCGTCGCTTGTATCGCCATCGGCCAGCCTTTGTGGTAGGCTAACCGCGTTCTGGCCGTTTTCACCGTTGAGGAGATGCCTGTATGGATAGCCGCGCTGTCCTCCGCGAACTGGAGGCGCTGGGTACTGCGCAAAACCGGAAGGTCTACGCCCGGCACGGCGTCGGCCCGGAGATGTACGGCGTCAGTTACGCCCACCTGGGCGCGCTCAAGAAGAAAATCAAGACCGACCATGCCCTGGCGTTGGAGCTGTGGGCCAGCGGCAACCACGACGCCCGCCTCCTGGCGCTGATGATCGCCGACCCGGCCCGGATCAGCGCCCGGGAGCTGGACGCCTGGGTGAAGGCGCTGGATAACTACGTCATCACCGAGGCCTTTTCGCGTTTTGCCGCGCAGACGCCGCACGCCCGCGCCAAGATGGAGAAGTGGACCCGGGCCAAAGGCGAATGGGTGGGCGAGGCCGGCTGGAGCCTGCTCGGCGCCCTGGCGTTGAACGACCCCTCCCTGCCGGACGCGTACTTCCAGCCCTACCTCCAGATCATCGCCGCCGACATCCACCGGCGTAAGAACCGCACCCGCTACGCCATGAACAACGCCCTGATCGCCATCGGCGTCCGCAACGCCAGCCTGCAGAAGGCGGCGCTGGACGTGGCCCGGGCCATCGGCCCGGTGGAGGTGGATCATGGCGAGACCAACTGCAAGACGCCCGACGCCGTGACGTATATCCGGAAGACCAGCGCCCACCGGCAGAAACAGGGGGCCGGCGAGAAAACGAAGCAAGCGCAGCGGCCGCCACGACATCCCGCGCGATGATCGACTTCGACTCCCTCTGGGATTACAGCGATCCGGCCGGGACCGAGCAGAAATTCCGGGCGGCGCTTCCGGCTATCGGCCCGGACCCCGGCCGGCGCGCCGAGCTCCTCACCCAGATCGCGCGCGCGCAGGGCCTGCAGCGCTTGTTCACCAAGGCCCACGCCACGCTGGACGACGCCCAGGCCCTGCTCCCCCAGACCGCCGCCCGCCCGCGCCTCCGTTACCTCCTGGAGCGCGGGCGGGTGTTCAATTCCTCCGGGCGCCCGGACCAGGCCCGCCCGCTCTTCCGGGAGGCCTGGGAGGCCGGCCAGGCGGCCGGCGAAGACGCCCTGGCCGTGGACGCCGCCCACATGCTGGCCATGGTCGCGCCCCCGGCCGAGCAGATGGACTGGAACCGGAAGGCCCTGGCTCTGGCCGAGCGCTCCGCCGACCCGGAGGCGCGCCGCTGGCTCGGCTCGTTGTACAACAATATCGGCTGGACGCATCACGCCGGCGGCGAGTATGAGCAGGCGCTGGCCGTGTTCATCCAGGCCGAGCAGTGGCGGGAGGCGCAGGGCCAGGCGCGCGAGGCCCGCATCGCGCGCTGGTGCGTGGCGCGCGCCCTGCGCTCGCTGGGCCGCCCGGACGAAGCGCTCAGCCGGCAGCAGGCGCTGCGGGCGGAGCTGGAAGCGGCCGGCGAGACCGACGGCTACGTGGACGAGGAGCTGGGTGAATGCCTCCTGGCGCTCGGGCAGGCGGACGCCGCCCGCCCGCACTTCGCCCGCGCCCACGCCGCGCTCTCGCAGGATCCCTGGCTGGCCGAGCGGGAACCGGGACGCCTGGAACGCCTGCGCCGGCTGGGACAACCCTGATTTTCCACGGCAAGGCCAGCGTCTGCCTGCGGACCATGGGGCAGTCCCGTCCGCTCCAGTGGGAAGACTGGGCCGCCTGACCCGCGCCGCCCAGCGCCCCCTTTTGAACTTTGCGCGGTTGATCCTGGTAATCACTGCGGCCAGTCCGCGTTCCCGGCTCGCCGCCACGAGCGCTACAAAGGAAAACACATGCCCGCCTCTTCGATGCTCAAGTTCAAACGCCTGGTGAACGCGCCGCCCGCCGAGGCCTTCCGGGCCTTTGTCCACGCCACCGCCCTGCGGGATTGGCTGTGCAACGCGGCGCAGACCGATCCGCGGCCGGGTGGGCGGCTGTTCTTGTGGTGGGATGACGGTTACGCCGTCGCCGGCGCCTTCACTAAATTTGAGCCCGGCAAGCGCCTGGCCTTCGGCTGGAACGCAGTCCAGGAACCGGGCCCCATGACGGTGCAGGTCACGTTCACGGAGAAGAAAGGCGGCGCCGAGGTCGCTGTGACGCACGGCGGCCTGGGGGCCGGCGCGAAGTGGAAGTCCACGCGCCAGAGCCTGGAGCGCAACTGGCCGCAGTCCCTGGAGAACCTGGGTTCGTGCCTGGAGGCCGGGGTCGACCTGCGCTTCGCGCGCCGCCCGCGGCTGGGCATCTTTATCGGCGAGTTCAATCCGCAGATCGCGCAGCAATTGGGCGTGCCGGTGAAGACCGGCGTGCGGCTGGAGGGCACGGCCGAGGGCAGCGGCGCGCGCGCCGCCGGCCTGCTCAAGGACGATGTGCTGGTCTCGCTCAACGGCCGCAAGCTGGCCGGCCTCGAGTCGTTCGGCGCGGCGCTGCAAGGCCTGCAGGCCGGCGACAAGCCCACCGTGGTCTTCTACCGCGGCGCGCAGAAACAGACCGCGCCGCTCGAGCTCTCGCGCTTCCCGATCCCGGAGCTGCCGGCCAGCGGGGCCGAGCTGGCGGCGATGGTGCGGAAGCTCCAGGCCGAGGTGGCGGCCGCCATGGCCCAGGCCGTCGCTGGCCTGACCGAGGCGCAGGCCGAGCGGCGCCCGGCCGAGAACGAGTGGAGCGCCAAGGAGATCATCGCTCACTTTATCCTGACCGAGCGCGATTACCAGAGTTGGGCCGCCGACATGCTCAACGACCGGGCCGTCAACGATGACCTGGAGATGCGGCCGAACGTCAACCAGCGCGTGGGCGCGCTCGTCAAGCGGCTGGGTAATGTGGCCGCGCTGCGCGAGGAGCTGGCGCGCGCCCAGGCGGAGACGGCCGACTTGCTGGAAGCGCTGCCGGAGGGTTTCGTCCGGAACCGCAAGCACCTTTACCGCCGGCTGGCCCAGTGGGCGCTGGAGGTGACGCCGGGCCACTGGCAGGAGGAGCACGCCGGGCAGATGCAGCGGACGGCGGAGACGGCCAAACGCTGAGGCCGGCTGGAGCGTCCAGTGACCACCCTGATCTCGCTGCGGGACGTGATCGAAAGCGACCTCCCGGTCTTTTTCGAGCAGCAACGCGACCCCGCCGCCAACCACAGGGCGGCCGAGGTGGAGGAATACATCCTGCGAAAGGAGACACCATGACGAAGACTCTGACTTTCAAGCGCGTCGTGCGCGCTCCGGCGGCCGAGGTCGCCCGGCTGTTCACGTTCTCCACGCACCTGCGCGAGTGGCTGAGCGACGTCGCGCTGGCGACGCCGCACAAGGGCGGGCGGCTGTACCTCGGCTGGAACAGCGGCTACTACGCCTCCGGCGAATACACGGCGGTGACGCCCAGCCGGATCGCGTTCACCTGGCGCGGGCGGGGCTACCCGGCAGCCACCCGGGTGCAGGTCGGCCTGAAGGAGAAGAACGGCGCTACCACCGTCACCGTGACGCACAGCGGCATCGGCGCCGGCAAGGCCTGGGGCCGCATCCCGGCCGACATTGCCCGGGGCTGGGAGGCGTCGCTAGAGAACCTGCAATCGGTCATGGAGACCGGCCACGACCTGCGCTTCACGCTGCGGCCGATGCTGGGCGTCATGGTCGAGGCCGAACTCGACGCCGAGCGGGCGAAGAAGTACGGCGTGCCCGTGGACCACGGCGTGCGCCTGTCCGGCGTGGTGGACGGCATGGGCGCGCAGGCCGCCGGCCTGCGCGGGGGCGACGTGATCGTCTCGATCGGCGGCAAGAAAGTGGCCAGCTCGCCGTCGCTGTTCGCGGCTTTGCAGGGGCGCCGCGCCGGGCAGACCGTGCCGGTCACGTTCTATCGCGGCCGGGACAGGCGCACCGTCCCCATGACGCTCTCGGCCCGGCCGCTGCCCGAGGTGCCGGCTACGGCGGCCGAGCTGGCCGAGTACGTGCGCGGGCTGTACGCCGGCTACGACGCGCAACTGGCCGAGTGCTTCGCCGGCGTCAGCGAAGCCGAGGCCAACTACCGGCCGGCCCCGGACGAGTGGAGCGCCAAGGAGGTGGTCTCGCACTTGCTGCAAGGCGAGCGCGACGGCCTCTCTTATCTCGCCGAGCTGCAGCTGGGCAACGAACGCAGTTACGACGGCCCCTTCGAGAACTCGACGCTGCAGGTGCGGGTGGTGGCCGACTCGTATCCGAGCGTGGCCGCCATGCTGGCCGATTACCGGCTGGCCGAGGCGCAGACAGTGGCGCTCCTGGCCGGGCTGCCGCCCGAATTCGTCGCGCGGCGCAGCACCTTCTGGCGCATGGCCTACAGCTACACGCAGGCGGCGCCCCATTTCGACGAACACATCCAGCAGATCAAGAACGCCCTGGCCGCGGCGCGCAGGTGACCGGGCGGCGTCCTTTCAGGAGGCGGCATGGCCGGCAAGACTCTGACTTTCAAACGTGTTATCCAATCCCCCGTAGCGGAGGTCTACCGCCTGTGGACGCGGGCCTCCGCCGTGCGCCTGTGGTTCTGCGACGCGGCCCAGATCGAGCCGCGCAAGGGCGGGCGCGCCTATTTTGGGTGGAACAGCGGTTTCTATGCCGCCGGCCAGGTGACGCAGGCCGAGCCGAACAAGGCCCTGGCCTTCACCTGGTTGGGCCGGGACGAGCCGGCGGCCACCCGGGTTAAAGTGACCTTCAAGGAGAAGGCCGGCGCCACCACCGTCACCGTGGTCCACGCGGGGATCGGGACCGGCAAGGCCTGGGCCAAGACAGCGCCGGCGGCGGCCGACGGCTGGAACGCCGGCCTGGAGAACCTGCGGTCGGTGCTGGAGACGGGCGAGGACCTGCGCATCGTGCGCCGCCCGATGCTGGGCATCATGGGCATGAACACGCTGGACGGCGGGGCGGCGCAGAAACTGGGCGTGCCGGTGACGGAGGGCATCTCCATCGGCGGCACGGTGCCCGGGATGGGGGCCGAGGCGGCCGGACTGCAAAAGGACGATGTCGTCGTCAGCATCGGCGGCAAGAAGACCAACACGTTCGGCAATTTGCAGGCCGCCCTGGCCGCGCGCAAGGCCGGCGACACGGTGCCGGTGGTGTTCTATCGCGGCCCGGAGAAGCTCACCCGGCCGATGACGCTCTCGCGCCGCCCGCTGCCCGCGCCGCCCACGGACGGGCCGGCCCTGGCCGCAGCGGTGCGCGCCATCCACGAGCGCGAAATGGCCGCGCTGGAGGCGTTCCTGGCCGACGTCGCCGAGGCCGAGGCGGGCCGCCGCCCGGCGCCGGATGAGTGGAGCGTGAAGGAGATTCTGGCGCACCTGCTCAATACGGAACGCGGTCTCCCGGATCTCATCGCCGAGGTGCTGACCGACTCGGTCCGCTGGAACGACGACTTCGACAACGAGAACGTCGCCCGGAACGCCGGCACGCTGGCCGTCTACCCCACTATAGCGGAGCTGGCGCAGCAGATCAGGCGCGCGC
>DAOUAB010000144.1:0-3365 GCA_034434015.1 Anaerolineales bacterium | reverse complement strand
CGCTGGCTCCCCGGCTCCCCCACGCCGCGGCTCGCGTCATCTGCCTGGACACGGATTGGGCGCCCTCACGCCGTCAGCGATCAGCCCGCCGCCCTCCGCCCCCGGCCCCCAGCCTCCCACTCCCGACTCGCTCGCCTACGTCATCTACACCAGCGGCAGCACCGGCACGCCCAAGGGCGTCCTGCTGCGCCACGGCGGCCTGACCAACTTCTGCCACGCCTTCCAGCATTTCATGGACGTCCGGCCGGATGACCGCGTGCTTCAGTTCGCCTCCTTCAGCTTCGACGCGGCCGTGGCCGAGATCTTCATCGCGCTGCTGTCCGGCGCGGCGCTGGTGCTCGCCCCGCGCGAGACGCGGATGTCCATGCCGGACCTGGCGCGCCTGATCCAGGCGGAAGCGGTGACGCTCATCATCCTGCCGCCCACCGTCCTCAGCCTGCTGCCCGCCGACGAACTGCGGTCGGTGCGGACCGTGACCTCGGCCGGCGAGGCCTGCCGGCCCGAGATTGTGGCGCGCTGGGCGCCCGGCCGCCGCTTCTTCAATGGCTACGGCCCCACCGAGATCACGGTCGGCGCGGCGTTCAAACGCCTGGAGCCCGGCGATCCGGTCACCCTCGGGCGCCCGATCGCCAACACGCGCGCCTATGTGCTGGACCGGCGCCTGCGGCCCGTGCCCATCGGCGTGCCCGGTGAGCTGTGCCTCAGCAGCCCCGGCGTCGCGCGCGGCTATCTCAACCGGCCGGAACTGACCGCCGAGAAATTCATCCCCTCCCCCTTCCCCCTTGCAGGGGAAAGGGCCGGGGAGGAGGGGCGCCTCTACCGCACCGGCGACCTCGTCCGCTGGCTGCCCTCCGGTGAGCTGGAATACCTGGGCCGCCTCGACCACCAGGTGAAGCTGCGCGGCTATCGCATCGAGCTGGGCGAGATCGAGGCCGCCCTGCGCCAGCACCCGGCGGTCGCGGAGGCCGTCGTCGTCGCCCGCGAGGCTCGGCCCGGCGACCAGCGCCTGGCGGCGTATGTGGTCCTGGCAGACGACCGACGGCGGACGACAGACGACGGCGAGCCGACGAACGCCGTCGCCCGTCCCCCGGCCGCCGTCCTGAGCGAGTTGCGCGACTTCCTCAGGCAGCGCCTGCCCGACTACATGCTCCCGGCCACGTTCACGCCGCTCGACCGGCTCCCGCTCACGCCCAACGGCAAGGTGGACCGCAAGGCCCTGCCCGCGCCGGACGGCTCGCCGGCGGCGGCCGAGGCCTACGTCGCCCCGCGCACCCCGACCGAGGAGATCATCGCCGGGCAGTGGGCGGCCGTGCTCGGCCGGCCGCGCGTCGGCGTTCACGACAATTTCTTCGAACTGGGCGGCCACTCGCTGCTCGCCACGCAGGTCGTCTCCCGCGCGCGCGAGGCCTTCCAGGTGGACGTGCCCCTGCGCCGCCTGTTCGAGGCCCCGACCGTGGCCGGGCTGGCGGCCAGCGTCGACGCCGCGCGCCGCTCGGCCAACGGGCAGGCCGCGCCGCCGCTGACGACCGTGGCGCGCGACGGCGAACTGCCCCTGTCGTTTGCCCAGCAGCGCCTGTGGTTCCTGGACCAGCTCGAGCCGAACCGGCCGGACTACAACATCCCCACCGCCCTGCGGCTGCGCGGCCCGCTGGACGTCGCGGCGCTGGCCCGCGCCCTGGACGAGATCATCCGCCGCCACGAGGCCCTGCGCACCACCTTCGCCGACGAGGACGGCCGGCCCGTGCAGGTCATCGCGTCCGCCCGGTCGTACGCGCTGCCGGTGGTGGATTTGTCCGGGCGGCCGGACCGTGAGGCCGAGGCCCTGCGCCTGGCGAGCGTCGAGGCGCGCGCGCCCTTCGATCTGGCGCGCGGCCCGCTGCTGCGCGCCCAATTGCTGTGCCTGGCCCCGGACGACCACATCGCCCTGCTCACCACGCACCACATCATCTCCGATGGCTGGTCCATGGGCCTCCTGGTGTCGGAGCTGGCCGCGCTCTACCAGGCCTTCGCCGCCGGCCGGCCCTCGCCGCTGGCGGACCTGCCGGTGCAATACGCCGACTTCGCGGCCTGGCAGCGCCGCTGGCTCCAGGGCGACGCCCTGGAGGCGCAGATGGCCTACTGGCGCGGCCAGCTCGCCGGCGCGCCGCCGCGCCTGGAACTCCCCACCGACCGGCCGCGCCCGGCGGTCCAATCGTCGCGCGGCGCCACGCACCCGTTCCGGCTGTCGCCGGCCCTGCGCGAGCCGTTCAAGCGCCTGCTCCAGCAGGAGGGCGCGACGCTCTTCATGGGCCTGCTGGCCGTCTTCCAGGTCCTGCTCTATCGTTACTCCGGCCAGGACGACTTCACCATCGGCACCCCCATCGCCAACCGCACCCGGCCCGAGCTGGAAGGCCTGATCGGCTTCTTCGCCAACACGCTGGTCCTGCGCGCCCGCCTGGACGACGCCCCGACGCTGGGTTTCCGCGACCTGCTGGCGCGTGTGCGCGAGGCGGCGCTGGGCGCGTACGCCCACCAGGACCTGCCTTTTGAGAAGCTGGTCGAGGTCCTGCAGCCGGAGCGCGATCTCAGCCACTCGCCGCTGTTCCAGGTGATGCTCGTGCTGGACAACGCGCCGCTCGGCCCGCTGCAACTGCCCGGCCTGACTCTCAGCCCGGTGCCGGTGGAGACGGGCGCCGCGTCGTTCGACCTGACGCTCGCCGTGCGCGAGGCCGCCGACGGCTGGGGCGGCTACATCGAGTACAGCACCGATCTGTTCGACGCCGCGACCATCGAGCGCCTGGTCGGCCACCTGGAGACGCTCATCGCCGGCCTGCTCGCCGACCCCGACCGGCCTGTGGCCGAGCTGCCGCTGTTGACCGAGGCCGAACAGGCGCAGATGCTGCTGGACTGGAACGCCACGTCCGCGCCGTTCGCGTCCGACCGCTGCTTCCACCAGCTCTTCGAGGCCTGGGCCGAACGGCAGCCCGACGCCACCGCTCTGATCCTGGACGGCCAGACGCTGACGTACCGCGAACTCGACCAGCGCGCCGACCAGCTCGCCGCGCATCTGCGCGCGCTCGGCGTCGGGCCAGAGACGCTCGTCGGCCTGTGCCTCGAGCGCTCTTTTGAGATGATCATCGGTCTGCTGGGCAGCCTCAAGGCCGGCGGCGCCTTCCTGCCGCTCGATCCGCACTATCCCGCCGAGCGTCTGGCCTTCATGCTCCAGGACTCCGGCGCGCGCCTCGTGCTCACCACCGCGGCGCTGGCTCCCCGGCTCCCTCACTCCGCGGCTCAGGTCATCTGCCTGGACACGGATTGGGACTCCGGCACGCCCGCGTCCGTTGCCGATCTCCAGTCTCAAGTTACGCCCGACTCCCTGGCCTACG
>DAOUAB010000143.1:0-30886 GCA_034434015.1 Anaerolineales bacterium | reverse complement strand
CTGGTGGAGCCGGGCCGCCTGCCGGAGACGCTGGCCGACCGTCTGGCCCGCGTGCGCGCGCTGACCGAGCCGGCCGCCGACGGCGACGGCGCGCCGCCGCCGACGCTCAAAGCCGGTGAGGCCCTGGCCGCCGCCGTGCGCGAGTTGATCGCATTGGGCCGGCAACGGGCGGTGGCCGAAGGGTTGTAGCTTGGCGGTCTCACTCCTCCTCGCCCCCGCCGCCTCGGGCAAGACCGCCCACGCCCTCGACCGCATCCGGGCGGTCCGCGCCGCGCCCGCGCCGGCCGGGGCCCGGCTCGCCCCGATCATCGTCGTCCTCCCCAACACCTGGCAGCGCGGCGCCTTCCGCCGCCGCCTGGCCGCTGCGGGCGGCGCCTTCGGCGTGTCGTTGTTCACGTTCTACGACCTGTACGCCGAACTGCTGGCGCGCGCCGGCCGGCCGCTGCCGGTGCTGGACGATGCGGCGCAGGTGCGCGTGTTGCGCGCCCTGATCGACGCGCTGGCCGAGCGCCGCGAACTGGAGTACTTCGCGCCGCTGCGCGCCAAACCCGGTTTCCCCGCCGTGCTGCGCGAGGCGTTCGAGGAGCTTAAACGCGCGCGCGTTTATCAGGATGACCTCGTGCGCGCCGCTCAGCCGCTGGGGCCTCGCCTGGGCGAGCTGGCGGCGCTGTACACCGCCTACCAGCGCTGGCTGCAGGAGCACGGCTGGGCCGATCCCGAGGGCGAGGGCTGGCTGGCCGCCGTGGCCCTGGAGCAGGACTCACGGTTGGGCGGCGACACGCGCCTGCTGGTGGTGGACGGCTTCGACGAGTTCAACTCCACCCAGCTGGCCGTGCTTCAGCACCTCGCCCGGCGCGCCCGGGAGACGCTCATCACGCTCACCGGCGAGTGCGACCGGCGCCGCCTGGCCCACCGCCGCTTCCTGCGCGCCCAGGATCAGTTGATCGCGGCGCTCCAACCTGACCTCGTCTGGCTCGATGGCGACGCCCCCCGGAAGCCTGGCGCCCTGGATCGGCTTGAAACTCACCTGTTCGAGCCTCCGGCCGTCCCTCCCTTGCTCCACCCCTCCCTCGCTCCCCGGCCCCCGGTCACCTTCTTGGAAGCTCAGACACGCTCCCTCGAAGCCCGCGCTGCGCTGCGCTGGATCAAGGAGCGCCTCGTGCTGGACGGCGTCCCGGCGGCCGAGACGGCGGTCCTGGCGCGCTCGCTCGAGGTCTACCGGCCGTTCCTGGAGGAGGTGGCGCGCGAATTCGGCCTGCCGCTCCGCCTGGCAGGCGGAGCGCCGCTGGCCGAGAACCCGCTGATCGGCGCCCTGCTCGACGCGCTGGCGCTGCCCGCCGCCGGCGCCTGGCGCCCGCGCCTCGTGCTGGCCGCGCTGCGCAGCCCCTATTTCGACTGGGCCGCGCTGGGTTGCGCGGACCGTCATATCGCCGCGCTGGACGCCGTCGCCCGGTTGGGCCGCGTGGTCGAGGGGCTGGCGCACTGGCGCGAGGCTTTCGAGGCGCGCCTCCACGCCCGCCCAGCCGAGGCCGACGACGAGCCAGAGGCCGGCGGCCTGGCGGTGTCTCCGGCGGCCGCGCGCGAGGCCCAGGCGGCGTTCCAGACGCTCGTCGCCCGCCTGACCCCGCCGGCCGCGGCGACCTGGCGCGAGTATGCGGCCTTTGTCGAAGGCCTGATCGGTGATGAGGCCGCCTCGGATTCGCTCAACGTCGTCGCCCGCGCCCGGGCCGCGCCCGAAACCGCCGCGCGCGACCTGGCCGCCCTGCGCGCGTTCAAAGACGCCCTGCGCGCCCTGCGGCTCTCCCAGTCCCTGATCGCTGATTCTTCATCGCCCTCTGAAGCCCTCATCGACTATCCGGCCTTCCTGCACGCTTTGCGCGAGTCTCTCCAGTCGCCGGTCTCCAACCTATCTTCAGCCGACGGCATTTTCACCGCCTCCGTCCTTGATGCGCGCGGCCTGTCCTTCCGCGCCGTCGCCGTGCTCGGCCTGGCCGAGGGCGAGTTCCCGGCCGCGGAGCGCGAGATGCCGCTGCTGCGCGAGGCGGACCGGGCCGAGTTGCGCGCGCGCGGGATCAGGCTGGACCCGCGCCTGCGCGGCGACGAAGTGACCGTCTTCTATCACGCCGTCACGCGCGCCCGGGAGCGCCTGCTGTTGTGTCGCCCCTACCTGGCCGACGACGGGCAACCCTGGGAGCCCTCGGCCTACTGGCGCGAGGCTCACCGCCTGTGCGGTGAACCGCCGGCGGCCCGGGTGCGCGCCGGGGACCCCCTGCCGCCGGAACAGATCGCCTCCGAGGCGGAGTGGATTGATCACGGCCAGGCGCCGCCGGCCGTGGCGCGCGGGCTGGCGGTGCTGCGCGCGCGGCTGGCGGAGGCCGCCGCCGGCCCGTACGAGGGCGAACTGCCCGAGCTGGCGCCGGCGCTGGCCGCGCGCTTCCCGCCCGACCGCAGTTGGAGCCCCAGCCGCCTGGAGGCGTACGGCGCGTGCGGCTTCTATTTCTACTTCGCCCACGCGCTGGAACTGGAGCCGCGCGCCGAGCCGGAGGCCGGCTACGACGTGCGCGCGCTCGGCAGCCTCTATCACGCCATCCTCGAGCGCCTGTATCGTGACGCGCCGGACCCGACCGACCTGGACGCGCTGCTCGAGCGCCTGCCCGGCCTGGCCGCTGACGTCTTCGCCTCCGCGCCGCGCGCCTACGGCTTCCGGCCCACGGCGCTCTGGGGGCAGCAGCAGGCCGAGCTGCTCCGCATCCTGGAGGCCACGGTGACGGCGCTGGCGGAAATGTCGCCGGGCTGGACGCCGCGCCACTTCGAGCAGCGCTTCGGTTTCGGGACGCCGCCGTTGACCGTGCCGACCGGGGCCGGCGAGGCGCGCATCCACGGCTACATCGACCGGGTGGACGTGGACGCCGCCGGCCGCCTGCGCGTGATCGACTACAAGGCCAGCGGCGCGCCCATCCGCCCGGACGATCTGCGCGCCGGCCGCCGTCTCCAGTTGCCGCTGTACGCCCTGGCGGCCCGCGACGCCCTCGGCCTGGGCGAGGTGGCCGGCGGCTTCTATTGGCACATCGGCCGGGCCGAGCCGAGCGCCCTCAAGTTGGAGACATACGACGGCGGCGTGGCCGGGGCCTTCACCGCGGCGCGCCAGCACCTGGCCGCGCACATTGCCGGCATCCGCGCCGGCCGGTTCCAGCCGCGCCCGCCGGACGGCGGCTGCCCCGCCTACTGCCCGGCCGTCGCCTTCTGCTGGCGCTATCAGCCCAGGAGTTACTGATGGAGACGCGCCTCGCCTCGTTCGACCTCAAAGGCGCGCAGCAAGAGGCCGCGACGCGCCTGGACGTCCACCTGGCCGTCACGGCCGGCGCCGGGTCGGGCAAGACGCGCACCCTGGTCGCGCGTTATCTGAACTTCCTGGCCCGGGGCGTGCCGCTGCGCGCCCTCATCGCCATCACCTTCACCGAGAAGGCGGCGCGCGAGATGCGCGCGCGCATCCGCAGCGAGGTCGAAGCCTGGCTGCGCCGACCTGAGCCGGCGCCGGAGGCCGGCGAACTCCTGGCCGAGCTGGACTCGGCCCGTATCGGCACCATCCACGCGCTGTGCGCGGACCTGCTGCGCCTGCACCCGGCCGAGGCCGGGGTCGATCCGCTCTTCGCGGTGGTCGAGGAGGGCGTCGCCGCCACCTGGCAGGCGCAGGCCATCCAGGCCGCCCTGGCCTGGGCCGCCGACGATCCGCAAGCCGCGCCGCTCTTCGGGGTCTTCAAGGAGCGCGAGCTGGAGACCGTGCTCCAGGCGCTCCTCACCGGCCGCTTGGAGGCCGCGCCTCGCCTGCAGACCCCCGCGCCTTTGGCAACCTGGGAGGCGGCCCTGGCCCGCTGGCTGGACCAGGCGCTCGGCGCCCCGGCCTGGGTGGAGGCTATGGAAACGCTCGGCGCGCACGCCGCGCGCAAGGCCGACGATAAGCTGGAGTCAGCGCGGCGCGCCGTGCTGGCGCGGTGGCCCGCCGTCGAAGCCGCGCGCGCCGCGCGCGATTGGGACGCGGCCTTCGCGGCGCTGCGCGCGCTGCGCGGCGCTATCTCCACCGCCGGGCAAAAGGGCAACTGGGACGCCGCCGCGCTCGACGCCGTGCGGGACGCGCTGCGTACGCTGCGCGACCATTACGACGGCGCGCTGGCGCCGGTGATCAAAGACAGCGCCTGGGCGCTGGACCAGGAGACGGCCGGCCGGCTACCGGCGCTGGGCCGCCTGTTTGAACGCGCGCTGACCGAGTATCAGGCCGCCAAGGCCGAGCGCAACGCGCTGGACTTCGACGACCTGGAGAGTCAAACCGTCGCCCTGTTGAGCGCGCACCCGCGCCTCGCCGCGGACCTGGGCGTGCGGGCCGTGCTGGTGGACGAGTTCCAGGACACCAACGAGCGCCAGCGCCGGATCGTCTACGCCCTCGCGCGCTTCAATCCCCCTCTCCCGGAGGGAGAGCGGCCGGGGGTGAGGGGGGCGGGGGAATCAGCCAACCTCTTCGTCGTCGGCGACGAGAAACAGAGCATCTACCGCTTCCGCGGCGCGGACGTGACCGTGTTCCGGGATCTGCGCGCCGACCTCGTCCGCGGCGGCGGGCAGGCGCTCGGCCTGGACCTGACGTTCCGGGCGCACGCGCCGTTGCTCGCGGCGCTGGAGAAACTGCTGCGACCCGTGATGGGCGAGGCCGATGACCCCGGCCGGCCATACCGGGTGCCCTTTGCGCCGCTCACGGCCTGCCGCGCCGCGCCGGAAAAAGGCCGCCCGCCCTATATCGAGTTTCACCTGGGGCTGGGCGATTCCGCCGACGGGCGGCGCGCCGCCGCCGAGGCCCTGGCCGCGCGCCTGGGCGAACTGCGCGCGCAGGCTAATTTCGGTTGGGACGATGTAGCGCTGCTCTTCCGCGCTTCGACCAACTTCCCCATTTACGAAGCGGCGCTGGCGGCCGCCGATATCCCGTCCGTCACCGTCGCCGGCCGCGGCTTCTACGAGCGGCCCGAAATCCGCGACCTGCTCAACGCCCTGGCCGCGCTGGCGGACCCGGACGATGACCTGGCGCTGGCCGGCCTGCTGCGCTCGCCCGCCCTCGGCCTCACCGACGCCGATCTCTTCCGCCTGCGCTTCCCGGATGGCGACAGGCCCCGGCCCCTCTACCAATCTCTAAGCTCTCATCCCGATTTCTCAACGGCCGCCGCTCTGATCGCCGAATTACACGCCCTCGCCGGCCGTCTTCCGGTCGCGGAGTTGCTTAAGGTCTTTCTCGATCGCACGCACTACCGCGCCCTCCTGCAGGCCGAGCCGCGCGCCGGCCGCCTGGGCCGCAACGTGGATAAGCTCCTGGCCGACGCCCACCGCAGCCGGCTGGTCTCGGTGGGCGACTTTCTGGACTATGTGGCCGCGCTGCGCGATGTGGGCGCGCGCGAGGGCGAAGCCCCGGCCGACCCGGGCGGCGGCGCGGTCCAGTTGATGACGGTCCACAAGGCCAAGGGCCTGGAGTTCCCGCTGGTCGTGCTGGCCGACGCCGGCCACGATCCGCGCGGCGGCGGCAGCCCGGTCCAGTTGGACCCTGAGCTCGGCGTCTTGCTGAACCTTCAGCGGGACGGCGCTCGTCCCGCCGCCTGGCGTTTGGGCGCGCTGGCCGAGGCCGATCGCGCCGAGGCCGAAGACGCGCGCCTGCTCTACGTCGCCCTGACCCGGGCGCAGGAGAAAGTGCTGATCAGCGGGCAGGCCCGGATCAGCACGTCGAAGACCGATCCGGGCCGCCTGCTACTCGCCGGCTGGCTGGCGAAGCTCGGCGGCGTCGTCGGTCTGGATGAGCTGCGCCTGGACACGGCCGAGCTGGACGGGCCGACGCCGTTATCGCTCGCGCCTGAGTGGGCCGAAGCGCTCAGCGTCACACTGCATCCGTTGGCCGGACCGCTCCCGGCTCAACGGACGCCCAAATCCGAGGCCGCGCCCGCGCCGGTGCTGGCGGCCCGCGGCCCGCTGGTTGCGCCGTTGTCTTCGCCGCCGCCGGCCCCGGCTGAACTCAAGCTGTCCGACCCGGTCTGGCGCGTGTCGGAAACCGGCCGGCCTCCGCCGGCGCGGGTGGTGGGGCGGGTGGCCCATGCCGCGCTGCGCCGCTGGCTTTTCCCGGACGATCCCGAGTTCGAGAGGCGCCTGCGCCCGGCCGCGCTGGGGGCCGGCCTGGTGGACGAAGCCCTCATCCAGGCCGCCTTGCGCGAGGCCCGCCGCCTGCTGGAACGCTTCCAGGCCCACCCGCTTGTGCGCGAGATCCATCAGGCCCCGGAGCGCCACCACGAGGTGCCGTATGTCGCCCGCGAGGGCGACGGCGTGATCGACCTGCTCTATCGCGGTCCGCGTGGCTGGACGGTGGTGGATTTCAAAACGGATGAATTGCGTGACGAAGCGGCGCTGGGCGAGGCGCTGGAGCGCTATCGCCCGCAGGTCCGGCGCTACGTCGAGGCCGTGGCCGCCTTTCTCGGCCAGCGCCCGCAGGCGCAGCTCGTGTTCCTGAACTTTTCAAGAGAAGTGCGGGTAGTGTCGTGCGCTGACGGCGGCTAAAGACCGGGCGCTCTCGGTCGGATCGACATCCGCGGACACGGAGGCGCTGATGGAACGGCTGTCACGGCCCTCACCCAACGATCCGGGCCCTCCGCGCCGATCCGTGACATCCGTGGCTGATCGTCCGTCGCTCTGAACAATCCAGACACGGTTCGTCATCCGTTCCAATCCGTTTATCCGCTTCCTCATCCATTGTCGGCCATGCCTCTTCCCCTTTTTCAAGACCATCGCGCTCACGTCGACGTGATCCTGCGCGCCGCGCTCCGGGCCGCCGATCCGGCCGAAGCCGTCCGCCGCGGCTGGCCTCAGGCCGAAATCGAGTCCGCCCGCCGCGTGCGGCTGGTGGCCGTGGGCAAGGCCGGCGTGCGCATGGCCCAGGCGGCGGCGGAACTGCTTGGCTCGCGGCTGGAGCGTGGGCTGGTGGCCGCGCCGGCGGGCGTGGCGCCGGGACTCGCTCCGCGCCTGGACCTGATCCCGGCCGGACACCCGCTGCCCACCGACGGCAGCCTGCGGGCCGGCCAGCTCGCGGCCGAACTGCTGGCCGGCCTCGCCGCCCATGATCTGGCCCTGGTCCTGCTCTCCGGCGGCGGGTCGGCGCTGTTCGAGCACCTCGCCCCCGGCCTGACCCTGGACGACCTCCAGGCCCTCAACGCGCTGCTCCTGCGTTCCGGCGCGCCGATCCAGGAAGTCAATTGCGTCCGCAAGCACCTCTCGCGCGTCAAGGGCGGCGGCCTGGCGCGTCTGGCCGCGCCGGCCCGGGTGGCGGCCCTGATCCTGTCGGACGTGGTGGGCGACCCGCTGGACGTGATCGCCTCCGGCCCCACCGTCCCGGACCCGACGACCGTCCACGAGGCGCGCGTCATCCTGCGCCGCTATCGAATCAACCTGCCGAAGATCGAGGCGGCGCTGGCCGAGACGCCCAAGCCGGGCGACCCGGTCTTCGCGCGGGTCCTCAATCGCCTGGTCGGCTCCAACGCGCTGGCGCGCCAGGCGGCGGCGGAGGCGGCGCGGGAACTGGGGTTTGACGTCGCGCTGCCGCCGCGCGTCATCCAGGGGGAGGCGCGCGAGATCGGGCGCGAGATCGCGCGTGAGATCGCGCGTGAGATCGAGATCGCGCGTGAGAGTCCGCGTTTCCCGCGGGCCGAGATCTTCGGCGGCGAGAGCACGGTGACGGTGCGCGGCCGCGGCGTGGGGGGCCGGAACCAGGAGCTGGCGCTGGCGGCGGCGATTGAGTTGAGGCATGCGCCCGGCCGGATCGTCATCGCCAGCTTCGGCACCGACGGCGTGGACGGGCCAACCCCGGCCGCCGGGGCGGTGGTGACCCCGGACACGGCCCGTCAGGCGGCGGCGCTGGGGCTGGACCTCGACGCGGCGCTGGCTGAGAACGACTCGCATACCGCGCTGGCCCGGCTGGGGGCGACGCTCGTCACCGGCCTCACCGGCACCAACGTGAACGACCTGGTCCTGGCGCTGGCGTACCCGGCCTGACCGGCCTCCGGTCCCCGGCCCATCCGGTTATTTGGGGCCGGCGATCCACCATCACCCCTGTTCGGTGACAACCATCACTGACCTGACAGGTCTATAAGGCCTATTCTTTATTCGGAATGTCGAATATAGGCAGGTCAACGAACCCGCCCGAATCACGACAGGCCGGGCTTTTCCATGCCCTGGCCCATCCTGTGCGCCTGCAAATCCTGGACGTGTTGCGCGGCGGCGAGGTCTGCGTCTGCGATCTTCAGGCCGCGCTGGGTCTGCGCCAGGCCCACATCTCCCAACACCTGATGGAGTTGCGCCGCGCGGGCGTCGTCGCCAACCGCAAGGAAGGCCCGCGCGTCTATTACCGCGCCGCCGATCCGCGCCTGTATGGCGTGCTGGCGGTAGCGCGAGAGTATCTGCACAGCCGCGAGGCCTGTCAGGGCGCCTCCGATCACGAGGGTCACGCGGACAAGGAGTGACGATGACAACGGCCAATGTGACGCTCTGGGGTGAGGTGGACGCGCAGGGCCGGCTGGTGATGCCGGCCGAGATGGTTGAGCGCTACGGCCTGGCGCCGGGCAGCCGGGTGCGGCTGGAGCCGGATGGCAACACCGTGCGCCTGCACCGTCCCGTGAAGCACCTCACCAAGGTCTACGTCGAGGTCACCAGTCTGTGCAACATCGACTGCCGGACCTGCCTGCGCAACAACTGGGATGAGGCGATGGGGCGCATGACCGAGGCCACCTTCGAGCGCGTCCTGGAGTGCCTGCGCCAGCTGGACCCGAAGCCGACGGTCTTTTTCGGCGGCATCGGCGAGCCGCTGTTCCACAAGCACACCCTGCGCTGGGCGGCGCAGGTCAAGGCGCTGGGCGGGCGCGTGGAGCTGATCACCAACGGCACCCTGCTCACGGAGAAGCGCTCGCAGGCGCTGATCGACCTCGGCCTGGATGTGCTGTGGGTCTCCATCGACGGCGCCACGCCGGAGAGCTACGCCGACGTCCGGCTGGGCGCGGAGTTGCCGCAGGTGCTGGCGAACCTGGAGCGCTTCAGCCGGATGCGGCCGGCCGGCCACCGCGCGCGGCCCGAGATCGGCATCGCCTTTGTCGCCATGCAGCGCAACATCCATGACCTGCCGCAGGTGCTCGAGATCGCCAAGCGGCTGCGCGCCTCGCGCTTCTCCGTAAGCAACATCCTGCCGACCACGCCCGAGATGCAGGCCGAGAGGCTGTACGCCAACACGGTCAAGAGCCTGGCCTACATGGATTCGCCCTGGCAGCGCAAGCTCAGCCTGCCGCGCATGGACTTCGTCAACGGCGCGCGCGAGGCCTTCATCGCCGCGCTCAACGCCGGCTACAACGTCAACTTCGGCGGCAACAGCCTGGGCGGGGCCACCGACGTGTGTTCGTTCATCGAGAGCGGCACAATCTCGGTCGGGTGGGACGGCGGGGTCAGCCCGTGCCTGCCGCTGCTCCACACGCACACCACCTACCTGCACGGCAAGCCGCGCGTGAACTACAAGCACACGCTCGGCAACGTGAGCGAGCGCGGCCTGCTCGAGATCTGGAATGACCCGGACTACGTCGCCTACCGTGAGCGCGTGCAGAGCTTCGGGTTCGCGCCGTGCACGTTCTGCGGCGGCTGCGACCTGTCCGAGTCGAACCTGGAAGATTGCATCGGGAACACGTTCCCGGCCTGCGGCGGCTGCCTGTGGGCGCAGGGCGTCATCCAGTGCCCGTAGGCGGAGGGGGGTTATCGCTCGCCCGCCGTCTGGAGCGCCCGATAGCAAAACGCCGTCGTCACCGTGCGGCTCGCGTACCAGGCCGCGCCCTCGCCGCGCGTCGGCGTGACGTAGAGCGGCTCGGCCGCCCAGCTCCCGTCGTAGCGCTGGCGCTTGAGGATCAGGCTGATCCAGCCCGGGTCGAACCTCCCCGCTAACTCCGCTGCCTCCCGGCACGTC
Source organism: Anaerolineales bacterium (assembly GCA_034434015.1). Lineage (GTDB taxonomy): Bacteria > Chloroflexota > Anaerolineae > Anaerolineales > UBA6663 > SpSt-583. Next base: position 20,877 of record DAOUAB010000143.1, on the reverse strand, counting down.
AAAATCAGAAACGCCGCCGTCTGCGGCGTGTCGGCGTGGCGCGCCTCCAGGCGCAGACGCTCTGTCAGGACCTCCCAGGCGCGCTTCACGGGAGCGTACAGGCCCGGCCACGCCTCCAGGGCGCGCAGCAGCCGGGCCGCCGTCCACAGCGCGTACGCCGAGACGTACAGGGCGTTGCCGCCCAGGCCAATCGCCGCCCAGCGCTCCAGCCAGCCGCTCGCGGCGCGCTCGATCACGGCCCGGCAGCGGTCCGGATCGTAGTCCAGCAACCCCAATAACAAGTTCGCCTCGACCGTGGCGCACCGGTCCCCCCACAGCGAAGTCTCAACCGTGGTGTCCAGGTCAGCGACGCCGCGCGTGAACCAGCACGGGATCACGCCGGCCTCGGACCGGTTGGCCTCCATCCAGCGCAGCGGCGTCTGCACGGCGGCGTGGTGCCGGGCCGGGTCGCCGGAATATTTCAGCAGGCGCAGCGCCAACCCCAGGTCGTCCGCGTCCGGCGGGACGGCCGGGTGCGGGTAGTAGCGGAAACCGTCGGCCGCCAGCCGGTCCAGGAGCGCGTCCACCTCGCCGGTCAGCGCCGGGTGATGCGGGCCGAGCGCCTCCAGGATCAGGCCCGGCGCGAAGACCCGGCCAACCAGTTCCGGCAGGTCGAACAGCCCGCGCCGCTGAACCTCCCAGCTTTCGCGGAATGTCCGGTCGGCGAGCAGATAGCCCTCGGCCAGCCGCAACGCCTGCTCGCGCCCCCCGTCCGCCGCCGCGAACCTCAGCCGCGCTCCTGAGGGGGCCGGCTCGCCGGGCGCGAACAAGGCCCGCAGCGCCGTGAATTGATCCGACAGGGCCGCACTGTGTTGGGACAGCGTGGGCAATCCCAGCGCACGCGCCGTCGCCTGAACGTGCGCCAGCCGCGCCGTGGCCTCGTCCGCCAGGCGCGGGGCGGCGCCGGTGAGCAGCAGCGCGCCCAGCAGGCGGTCGGGCGGATGCGCCGTGTCCAGGCCCAGGCCGGCGGCCCGCAGCGCCCGGACGAGAGGGTACGTGAGGCGCCCGCGCTGCGCGTCGCGGCGGACCGCCAGGCATTCCTTCAAGAGTTGGTGCGCGAGGCAGAGCTGGTCGGTGAGGTCGAGCAGCGCGGGCAGTTGCGAGGCGCGCGGCTCCCCGACCAGCAGGGCCACGGCGACGGCCGGGAGCTTGCCGAACGCGACGCGCTCGGCCAGATGACGATGCGCCTCCCCTTCGGTCAGGGTCGCGTAGTCCGGCGTGGCTTGCGCCCGCTCCCAGGCGCTCATGAATTGGGCGCGCCAGCCCCAGAACGAAGAATCGGCGGGGAACACCTGCGCGAAACGGGCGGCGGCCTCCTGAAACAGGGCCGCCTCCAGCGGCGCGTCGGCGGCGTCGAAGCCCGTGTCCGGCTCCTGGCGGCTCTCGCGCGCGGCGACCGCCGCCGCGGTGGCCGCCATCGCCAGGCCCAGGCGCCTCTCGGCGGCCTCGGCCTCCACGCCCCAATCGTCCAGCAGCCAGAGGTGCAGGTCCAGCCAGGGCGGGTCGGCGGGGTGGCCCCAGAGATCCGCGAACTGGCCGGTGTGGCTGTGAAGACGCGCCAGGTCGTGGCGCAGCAGGACGCCGGACCGGAACAGCGCGGGCGGCAGGCCGCCGTAGAACGCCTCAACCTCCGGCCAGTACGCGGCCCGCCGAAGAAGCGAGGGGGTGCGCCAGTTCATGACACAGGCCTTTGCGTTCCGGTTGAGAGCTTAACGCAAAGGCGCAAGGCCGCCCGGAAATTGTTGCGCCCCGGCGTCATAGCGGCTCGACCCGCTGGCGGCTGATCACGCTCACGTCAGCCGGGCCGCCAAACGAAAGGACGCCCCCTGAGCCCGGCTCAGACGACGTCCTTCAACCGTTCACGAACTCGAAACGCTTACAGCGAGGCGGCTTTGTTGTCGCCGAAGGCCTGGGCCAGGCGCTGGATGGCGGCGGCGTCCACGCCCTTGAGGGCGTCCAGCATCTCCGGGGTCGGCTGGATGCCGGCGTCCTGGAGGGCCTTGGCCGGGTCGCTGGCGAGCGCCTGAGCGAACTTTTCATCCGCCATCGCGCGGCCGACGAGCGTTTGGAAATCCATGGCACGTTCTCCTTTTCAGTGAGGGGCTGGCCGATGCGGGCGAGTATAGCACGCGCGGCCCGCGTCAGCCGCCGGGCACGTCGGTTTTGGTTTTGATAAAGTTAGCCAATCGTTTGGCCAGGACGCCCGCCATCTGCATCAGGACCGACGGGTGCCGGAACGCGAACAGGCGCAGGTCGGAGCCCTGCAGCACCAGGCACTCGGAGGGCCGGGTGGCGCGGACGGTGGCGTTACGGGGTTCGCGCGTGAAGAACGCCATCTCGCCGAAGACCTCGCCCGAACGGAGCGTGTCGAAGCGGTGGAAGCCGCCGTCGCGCATCACGCCCACCTCCAGCTCGCCGTCCACCAGGATGTAGACGTCGTCGTTCAGCTCGCCCTCCCAGATCACGACCTCGCCGGTGTCCAGCCGCATGCGGCACAGGGTGTGCGTGATCTCCAGCATCACCTCGGCCGGCAGGGGACGGAAGATATCGGCCTGGTCCAGCAGGGCCAGCCGCTGGAGCGTGTTGACCGCGCCGACGTCCTGGCCGCGCAGGCGGATGTGACGCCACAGGCGGACGTCGGTGGTCGTGGGCAGGTGGCGCAGCAGCGCCAGGCTGGGGTCCAGCTGCTCGCCGATGAGGTGCGGGAACAGGCGGCGCAGGGCCGGCGGCGCCAGCTGCGAGAGGTACACCAGCGTGTCCGACTCCTTTTCGCGCCCCTGCCAGATCTCCAGCAGCGCGCCGGCCTCCTTGCGCAACTGCTCCTTCTGCGACGGCGCCAGCAGCACGGTGGTCTGCAGCTTGGCGAGCAGCAGCGCGCGGTAGCGCTTGTAGAAGTAGCGGCTGCCGACGTCGGACAGAGGCCGGGTGTCCCGGTAAGCCTTGAAGCAGGCCTGGATGGCCTTGTCGTCCGGGTCCGGGTCGGCCGGCTCGGCCACCGGCAGCAGTTCGACGCGCCGGCCCAGGTGGACGCGCGCGAAGGCGTCCACGTACTGCGTCTCGCGGCCGGTGAGCGCCAGGTACAGCCAGCCGATGTGGTAGTAGATGTAACGGATGGCGTCGGAGGCGTAATCGTCGTTGATCGAGTCGATCACGTCGTCGCGCTGCTCCAGGCGCTGAAGCACGTCGGCCGAGACCTGGCCGGCCTCTTTGAGGATATCCTCCGGCCTGACGGCGAACAGCTTCTGCACCAGTTCGATGTTCTGGACGGCCGCGTCGCCGATCTGGCCGGCGGCGTTCAGGGCGTAGAGGATGTTGTGGTAGGAGTCGGCGGCAATGTTCTTGGACTCCATCTTGGCCGCCAACCCTTCGATGGCGCGCGGCAGGGTGCGGCGCGCGAAAGCCTTCTCCTCCGGCGTCAACCGGTGCTTGGTGACGGCCACCGCCAGCTGGTTGGCGACCTGCTCCTCGTGCCACAGGTTGTCCGTGAACTGGCCGTAGCGGTGGCGGAAGTGGTGCGCCAGCTCGTGGGCGATGACGTGCGGGATGAACAGGTAGAAGAACTGCCAGAGCTCGTCCTGGGTCTCGCAATGAAGCAGCGAGCGCAGGAAGAGCATGTGTAGCTTGCCGACCGGGTCCGCCAGGTTCGGCAGGGACATGTAAATCTGCCGGTCCTTGATGTCGTAGTAGCACAGCAGGCCGTTGCCGGGACGCAGCTCGAGGTCCGGGTCCGCCTCGATGCCGTACTGGGCGAACTCGTCCAGGAAGTTGTGGAAGCACAGCTTGGCGAAGGCGAACAGGCCGGGATCGGACAAGGTCTCAGACATGACTCGCAAGTACCGCGCTTTGGCCGCGGATTGGGCGGATTGGCGCGGATGAGGTTGGATCAGAATGAACAGGATGGCTGGCAGTTACCCCATGCGCCTGAATTTGCCTCATTCGTGGCAACGCCGCCTCGGCGATAACCCGGCCCATCCGCGGCGGCCGCGTCAAGCATCACCTCATCACTCTGGATAGTTTCACCAGCGCCTCCAGGCCGGGCGCCACGTCGGCCTGTTGCTGGCGGAGCCGGGCGGCGCGCCGGTCCAGATAGGCCCGCAGGTCCGGGCTGTCCAGCGCCTCGGCCAGCGCCGCGGCCTCGGCCAGGCGGGCCTCCAGGTCGGCCAGGCCCCAGGCGAAGCCCTCCCGCACCACCCAGGCGGCCGGCGTCTCGTCCGGGCGCCGGCGGCGCGCGGCCTCCGAGAGGAAGTAGGTGCGCGTCCCGTGGCGCAGGTCCTTGCTCCAGTCGAACACATCATTCCACATTTGATGCCAGGCCCCGAACGCTTCCACGAACCGCGCCCACGCCGCCAGCCGGTCAGGGCGCTCGTAGCGATAGCACACCGCGGCCAGGGGGATGATGGCGGCGCAGACCTTGCGCGCCGCGTAACGGTCAAAGTCGGCGCGGCGGACCTCCGCCAGGCTCGCATCGCGGGCGGTGACCTCGGCCGCGTCGAACCACAGGCGGCGAAAGGCCTCCCAGAAAGGGTGGCCGGATTCGAAGTAGCGTTGATAGGGCGTCTGGAACTGGGTGTGAAAGAAGCCGGCGGCCGGCAACAGGCGGACCTCGGGTATGGCGCCGCCCGCTTCGCCCGCGACGGAGTGCCCGTCCATCACATTGTCCAGCAGGCGGATGAAGTAGTACCCGCTGACCGTCGAAGCGACGAGGTCGCCCTGGAAGGCCGCGTCCGGCGCGGGCCGGAGCGTCTTCTCCAGCCACCACGGCAGCCGGAGCAAGGGGAAGCCGATGGGGTTGCGGAAGTAATCGGCGGGCTGCGGCGAACACGCCAACGCCTGCAGCCAGGCCGAAACCTGCCCGGCCAGATAGGGCGCGGCCGCGCCCAGTTCGGCTTGCAGGCGCGTCAGGGCGGCCGTCAGCAGTTCGTCCGGGGGGCCGTCATCCACGGGCATGGCCGGCCTCGGCGACCGCGGCCAGGCGGGCCAGGTCGCTGGCCGCGCCCAGTTGTGTGAAGAGGCCGCGCGCCCGGCCGAGGTGGCTGGCGCGCTCGGCGGCGTCGTCCGCGTGTCGGCCGAGCGCCTCGTGGGCCAGCGCCGCCGCGTACGGCATCATCAACTTCTCGGCCGAGGTCAGGCACTTGCGCCACGCCTGGCGGGCCTGGGCGCGCCGGCCGGAGAGCCAATCGTAATGGCCCTGCCACAGCCAGGCGCGCGGCGAGCCGATGGGGAAGACGCCCGCGAATTTGTGCAGGGCCTTCACCGTCCGCTGCGCCGCCGCCCGGGCCGGGGACCTGGGATGGGCGGCCGCGCCCTTGAGCTCCTCCGCCCAGAGCGCGAGATAGACTTCGGCGACGCTGGCGTACCCCAGCACGGCCGGATATGAAGTCGGCGTGGAACGCGCGATCAGCTGATCGGCCTGGTCGGCGGCCTGGCGGGCGAGCGCCGGCTGGCCCAGCCGCAGGTGGGCCAGCGCCAGCGCGCCAAAGACGCTGATCTTCAACGGTTCGTCCACGATCTTCGAGTCGGCGGCGAAGAGCGCCTGCAGCGGGCCGGCGCACTCGGCGACCACGTCGAGCTTGTCCAGGGCCAGCGCGTTGAAGATGCGCCCCATCAGGGCCCAGGCCTGGTTGTCGGCGTCGCCGCGGCCGGCGGCTGAGGCGTACAGGCGCTCGGCGAACTCCTCGGCGCGCGCAAACTCGCCCTGGAAGTAGGCCACCATGGCCAGATTCGTCAGCCCGTCGTCGCCGCGGCGGCGGTCGCCCAGCCGTGCGGAGATGTCCACCACCTCGTCGAACAGGCCGTGCGCGGTGGCCCACTGGCCCAGCCCGGCGTAGTACACGCCGGTGACCAGCGAGACCCAGGCGCGGGCCGAGAGGTCGTTCATGGGCCGCGCCATCTCCAGCGCGCGGCGGCAGTACATCTGCGCCAGGCCGTGGACGGGGATGAAGCCCAGGATGGTGCCGACCGGGCCGTAAGCGCGCGCCAGCTCGGGCGACGGGCCGGCCGCCTCGGCCAGGTTGAGCGAGCGGATGGCGGCGTAGAGCGCCAGCAGCGTCTCGTTGGCGAAGAAGTACACCTCGGTCAGGCGCTCGTACGTGCGCGCCGCCTCCAGCAGGGTCGCGCGCGTCGCCGCCGTCGCCCGCCCGATGAACTGGTTCGGCAGCAGGCGATGCAGCGTCTGCTGCCCGATCTGGCCCAGCAGGCTCAAGGCGGCCTGCAGCGGCGTCGCCGGCGCGGGCTGGCCGAGCAGGGCCAGGCCCCGTTCCAGGTGGACGCGTCCCTCGCCCTGCTGCGTGGCGTTGGTGCAGGCTTCGCCCAGCCGCAGTTCCAGGCGCGCGCGCCGGGCGGGCGGCGCGCCCTCGGCCAGCTCCAGGGCCTGGCGGTAGAAGCGCATCGCCTCCTCGTTGGCGTAGTTCTCCAGCGCCTGGTCGCCGGCCTTCTCCAGATAATCCAGCGCCTTGTCCGGGACGTCGGCGGCGCGCCAGTGGTAGGCGAGCAGCTCGTAATACAGCGCCAGCTCGCCGGCGTGGTCGGACTCGTACCACTCGGCCACGGCCTGGTGCAGGCGCTGGCGCTGGGCGTACAGCATCAGGTTGTAGGCCACATCGCGCGTGATGATGTGCTTGAAGATGTACGTCAGGTGCGGCTCCGACGCTTCCAGCGTGGTCAGGTCCAGCCGGTCCAGCGCCTGGAGATATTCGGGCAGGTGCTCGCGGTCGTCGTCCACCGGATAGACGAAGCGCAGGGCCGGGACTGCGAACGTGCGGCCGATGACGCTGGCCGCCTTGAGCGTGAGCTGCTGCGGCGGAGGCAGCCGGTCGATGCGGCTGGTGATGACGCCCTGGACCGTGTCCGGCACATCCACGGCGCTCAGGTCGCCGTGCCCGTCCGCCAGCCGGCACTCGCCCTCTTCGATCTGGAGCAGGCCGGCATCGCGCAGGGCGAAGGCCAGCTCTTCGCTGAAGAACGGGTTGCCCTCGGCCTTGGCGCGGATCAGGTCGGCTACCGGCGCGGGGATGGCGGCCACCCCCAGGCGCTGGCAGACCAGCGTGAGCGTGGCGTCCGGCGAGAGCGCCTCGAGCTTCATGTGCTGCGCCCCGGGCAGCCTGAGCAGTTGCGGATACTCGGGCGGCTGCGGGTCGGCCAGCGGGCGGGTGGTGATCACCAGCAGCACCGACTTCACGCGCTGCGCCGCGAGCAGGGCCAGCGCCCAGGAGGCCGTGTCGATCCAGTGGGCGTCCTCAAGCACCAGGAGTTTGGGCGCCTGGCCGGCGGACGCGCCCAGCAGGCGCAGCAACAGGTCGCGCGTGTTGTCGGCGCGCACCTGGCCCGTCATCTGCGCCGTCACCTCGCTGTCGGGCAGGTCCAGGGGCAGGACGGCGTCCAGCAGCGGGAGGAGCTGCAGCAGCGAGGGCACGTCCAGGCCGAGCTGGTTGAGCGTATTCCGGCGGACGCCCGAGTCGTGCCCGAGGTCCCAGCCGAGCACCTGGGCGAAGACCGGGCGCCAGGCGTGGTAGGGCGTCGACTTCTCGACGGCGTCGCCGGCCCCGGCCAGGCTTTCGATGCCGAGCTTGCGGGCCTGCTCCAGCAGGTCCTCCACCAGGCGCGATTTGCCCAGGCCGGCCTCGCCCTCGACGACGACCACGCCGCCCTGGCCGCTGAGCAGCAGTTGCAGACGCCCGGCCAGCGCCATGCGTTCGGCCGTGCGCCCGACCATGGGCACCTGGACGGCGGCCTCCAGCAGGCGCGCGCGGGCGGTCTCGCCGCGCGGCCGGAAGACGGTCACCGGCTCGACGCGGCCCTTGACCGTGATCGCGGGCAGCGCCTCGAAGTCAATGGCGCGCTGCGCGGCCAGGGCCGTGGCGGCGTCGCACAGGATGGTGTCGGCCGCGGCCTGCATCAGGCGCGCCGCCAGGTTGACGACGTCGCCGATCATGGTGTACTCGCGCCGCAGGGCGTTGCCGACGGAGCCGCAGAACACGCGGCCGGTGGCCACGCCCAGCGCGCTGGGCACGGCCAGCTTGCGCAGCTCGGCCTGCATGGCCAGCGCCACCTGCACCCCGCGGGCCGGGTCGTCCTCGTGCGCCAGCGGCGGCCAGCCCATGACGGCCAGCAGCGACACGCCCTTCTCGTCCACGCTCAGCTTGTCCACGCTGCCCTCGTAGCGGTAGATGGCGGTCTGCAGCGTGCGGACGATGTGTTGGGCGTGCTCGAGCGAGGTGCGTTGATCGAGCGTGGGCAGGTGGGCGAAGATGACGGTGACGCGCCGCAGCTCGGCCAGCCAGCCGGTCTGCCCGGCCACCAGGCGGGTGCGGATGGCGCCGGGGACATAGGCCTGGATGGCCGGGATCGCCTCGGCCGGGACGGTGGGGCGCGGCAGCGGGAAGGTGGGCATGGGCGTCTGCACGGCCGTCAGCCGCACGCCGCCGGCCGGGAGCGGGTCGCCGGCGCAGGCGGACTGCACCAGGCGCCAGGCCTCGGGCGCGAGGATCACCTCGCCGGGCTCGGCCTGCCGCTCGACGGCCGTGACCTGGTTGAGCAGATCGCCGGCTACCAGGATGTGCCAGCGCCCGTACTCGCCGCCGAGGTGCTCGAGCAGCGCCTCGCCGACGGCGACGCCCATGCGCAGAGTCAGGCGCGCGCCGGTGGCCTCGAAACCCTGCAGGGCGCGCTGGGCCGTGGACGCGCACTGGACGGCGCTCAGCGCGGCGGCGTAGGCGGCGGCGGTCGGCTGCGTGAAGCCCTCGGCCGGCAGGTCGGCCACCGGCCAGAGCGCCAGCAGCGCGTCGCCCGCGAACTTGACGATGTCGCCGCCGTGGGCCGTGATCAGGTCGATGAGCTGGCCGAAGTAGGCGTTGAGGGCGCGCGAGAGCTCCTCCACGCCCTGCGGCCCGCGCCCGGACAGGCGCTCGGCCAGAGGCGTGAAGCCGGAGACGTCGGCGAACAGCGCCACGGCCGGGAAGCGCTCCAGCAGCGGCGCCGACAACGGGGCGGAGTCGGCGGACAGACGGCGTGTGACCTGGGCCGGCACATAGCTGGCCAGGGTGTCCAAGATAGACGACATGCCTGGAAATTCAGTTGTGGCTGAGGGTGATTCCGCTCGCGGGCGCGCGTTCGCCGACGCGCGCCGACGCGTTAGGAATTAGTTTAGCATTAGCGGGGCGTTTGGTCGAATGAGGCTGGAAACGCGGAAGGTTCGGGGTCGGTATGAATCAGGCGACCAGCCCGGCTGCGGGTTCGCGCCGGGACAGGAACGCTGCCAGGTTCTGTTCCTGAATGTAGGCGATCTCGGCTAGCGCGATTTGAGCGTCGAACTCCTGGCGTGAGAGGACGACTTTCAAAAGGCGATGAATCTGAGATACGGTCAGAGCCGGCGCCGCCTCGCCATATTTGAGGCGCAGCCGGACGAGGAAATGATGGGCCAGCGAGGTCAGCGCGCTGTGGCGATGCCAGGCCGACCAGTCCTGTCGTTCACACGGGCCGGGGTGCAGTTCGTTTTGACAGGCGGCGAGGACGGCCTCGGCCATGGGGCGCCAGGCCGTCAACTGGACCAGGTTCTCCAGCGGGGTGTCCGCCGGCGCATTGGACCGGTAGAACTTCCACCGGTTCAGCGATGGGTTGTTCAAGGGCCGCTGAGCGATCAGCCACTCCTCACGTCCGGGCAGGCCGTCGTGAGCCATGACCACCCTCAGGGCCGCGAATTCCGTCTCCGCGCCTTCCGGATCACCGGGCCTCTCCTTCGCACGACGCCAGGCGCTCGCGGGCAGGCGCACCGCGAGCCCGTCGAAGCGCTGGGCCTCCGGCTGGCCGGGCGCCAGGCGGAGGCGACCGGGCATCTCGCGAAGCGGCACTTTTTTCTCCGGCAGCACCACCCTGGGGCGGGTGCGCCAGGCCCGGGCCCAGCGCGGCGCCTCGGCGAAGTAATACTTTTCCTTCCGATAGATAGCGTCCAGCAGTTGCGATGCCAGGCCGTAGTCGGCGCCCAGGATCACCCACTGAAAGGGCACGGTCGCGGCCTTCAAGAAAGCCGAGATCATCGCGAAACTCAGCGCGGTTTTGGTATGTTCACGGGGCTCGCCCGGGAAGCCGCCCACGCAGGCCGGCAGCGGCTCGTCGCCGCCCGGCTCGTCGCATGGCAGATACAGGCGCTGGTCGAGCAGGGTGGCCCCGCGCCGCGAGACATAGAGCAGGGTCGCGACCCCGGTCGGGCGGGCGTGGGAGGCCCCAGGCTCGTGGGGCTGCAGATCATCCAGGACCAGGACGCCGTCAGGTTGGCCGAGGGTGCGAGCGACCTCCGCGCGGTGGACGGCCAGGATGGCCTCAAACGACCAGGGCACAGCGCCCAGGGGGCCGGTGCCCGGCCGAGGGCGCTCCAGGACCGGGTCGTGGGAAGGTTGTGTTCGTGGAGGCGACTGGCGTTCGGGTCGAGGACGCCGGTCACGCAAGGTGAAGTGGCTGGCGTATAGCTGGTGGTAGGCCTTCAGATCGCTTTCCATTGGTGCTGCTCGCTTCTCAGGGCAGGGCCGGGACCCCCTGGCGATCACTCATTCCGGTTTACTCTAATCTCAGATTTGTCTCCAGGTCTGATGGGGGTGGTTTGAGTTTATCAGTAAAAATACTGATGCGGCTCCAATCCTCTTGTACGACTTGACAGAAGGCAGCCCTGTCTCGAAGCATCCGTTAACCTAAAGCCCCTCGGCGTCGCGGCGGGGCGGGCCGAGGGGCGGGGGTTCGCGAGGCGGCTGGCGCGTTACGCCGAGGTCAACCGGTTAATCCGCTCGACGTGGGTCGGGTCGCAGGCGTCGCCGAACTTCGTCTTGGGCATCCCGGCCTTCTTCGCCATCAAGGCGTCGTACTCGGCGTCGTCCACGAAGGCCACGCAGCGCCCGATGCTGGCCTCGCCGTCCACGAAGCGCCACGGGAAGAAGCCCAGCGTCACGCGGCGGTTGAGCAGCAGGTCGATGTCGCCGCCCACGCACTCGGCGTGGATGATGCCGTACGGGAACATCTCGATGTGCATCAACTGGTACTTGCCGTCGTCGAAGCGCTCGGCCAGCGTCTGGCCGTATTTCTTCTGGAAGTGCTTATCGGCCTGGCGCGCCTGGCGCGGGTGCCAGTCGCGGATGATGGTATTCATCGGGTGGTCGGCGCTGCCGCAGTCGACGGCCAGCCAGCGCAGTTTCCTGGCCTTGCACCACTCGGCGAACTCGCGGTCCGGGCCGGGGTGCTTCACCATGTAGCGGATCTCGTCCGCGGTCGGGTGGTCCCAGCCGAAGTGGTGATAACCGGTGTGGATGATGAGGATGTCGCCCTCCTTGACCTCGACCCGGTCCTCGACCATCTGGCTCGTGTAGATGTCGTAGTCGCCGCAGGCGTCGCTCAGGTCCACGATCACGCCCTCGTGCACCAGGAAATCGAGCGCCAGCGAGGCGATGTCCTTGCCGGGCGTGTAGAAATGGATTTCACCGTCCAGGTGTGTGCCCAGGTGGTTGGAGTGGGTGAGCACCTGGCCGTTGGCGCCGTTGGGCGTGAGCCGCTTGAAGTATTTCACCTGCAGCGGTTCGTAGGTGGGCCAGGCGGGTGTGCCGATGCCGAGGGGGATAGAGAGGTCGATGGTCTTCATGGGATTGGCTCCTGCTGAGAGAGTGGGTGAGGGCGTCTACGCCGGTCCGCGCGCCAGCGCCTCCAGGGCGGCCCGGTCCACCAGGCGGCCGTGGCTGATGACGTGCGCGGGCGCGGCGTGGTCGCGCAGGGCTTCCAGGATGTTCGCGGCGTCGAGGACTACCAGATGCGCGGGCGCGCCGACCTCCAGCCGGAAGCCGCGCACGTTCATGGCCCGCGCCGCGTCCACCGTGATCATGTCGTACAGCTTCTCGAGGTCGCGGGCCGTGGTCATCCACAGCAGGTGCGCGGCCAGGAACGCCACTTCGAGCATGTTATTCCGCCCGAACGGGTAGTAGGCGTCGGAGATGTCGTCCTGGCCGAGGCAGACCAGCACCTCCTCGGCCAGCAACTCGCGCACGCGGGCGTGCAGCGGGCCGGTGTGCGGGTCGCTCACCACGGGCAGGGCCGCCCGGCGCAGCAGCGCGGCCACTTTGCGGAAGTACGGCTCCGGGTACAGGGCCATGGCGCGGGCGTGGTGCGCCAGGGCGCGCCCCTGCCAGCCGCGCCGCAGGGCCTCGACCGCCATCGCCTCCAGCGAGCGCAGGCCGGGGTCGCCGGCGTCGTCCACCAGCATGGACACGTCCTTGTCGAATTCCACGGCCAGGTCGAAGACCTCGCGGATGTGCTGCTGGATATCGGCCTCGGTGTATTCGATCCACGGGATGCCGCCGACCACGTCGGCGCCCAGCGCCAGGGCCTCGCGCATCAGGGCCCGCGCGCCCGGCTCGCGCACCAGGCCGTCCTGGGCGAAGGCCACCACCTGCAGGTTCACGATCCCGCGGAACTCCGCGCGCGCCCGCAGCAGGGCCCTGACGCCCTCCAGGCGCGCCTGCGGGTCCACGTCGGCGAAGGCGCGCAGGTGGGTGTTGCCGTGTAGCGCGGCCAGCGCCACGGCGCGCCGCACGTTGGCGCTGATCCAGCCCTCGTCGTACTCGGCCTTGACGCGCGCCGCGAGTTCGATGGCGGTCATGGCCCCGCCCATCCCCTCGCCGTGGTAGCCGCGCAGGGCGGCCTCGTCCAGGCGCTGCAGGGTGTAGACCTTGCACAGGTGCAGGTGCGGGTTGGCGAAAGACTCGGTGACCAGGCCGCCGCGCGCGTCCACCTCCTGCGCCGCCGCGCCGGTCAGCCGCTCGGCGATGGCGGCGATCTGGCCGCCCGCCAGGCCGATGTCCCACAGCCCGTCCGGCCGGCGGCGCAGACGCGCCTGACGAATCACCAGGTCATACGGCATGGGGCCTCCTCCAGGCCGCTTTCGTTTGGCCGCGGATTGCACGGATTTCACGGACGATCCGGGCCAATCCGTGGCTAGCGCCTCGGCTTCTGATCACAGCGCCCCACTCAACAAGGCCAGCACCACGCCGCCGGCGACCACGCTGGCGAGCTGGCCGGAGGCGTTGGCGCCCATGGCGTGCATGAGCAGGAAATTCTCGAAATCGTATTCCTGGCCCAGGCGCTGGACGATGCGGGCCGACATGGGGAAGGCGCTGATGCCGGCCGCGCCGATGAGCGGATTGAATTTCTTGCCCGACAGCACGTACATCAGCTTGCCGAACAGCACGCCGCCGGCCGTGTCCAGCCCGAAGGCCAGCAGGCCCATCCCCAGGATCAGGAGCGTGTCCAGGCGCAGGAAGCTCGCGCCCGTCATCGTGCCGCCGATGACCAGGCCCAGGAACATGGTGGTGACGTTGGCGATTTCGTTCTGGGCGGACTTGTTCAGCCGCTCCACCGCGCCGGACTCGCGCAGCAGGTTGCCGAACATCAGCGCCGCGATCAGGGGCGAGGCGGCCGGCGCCAGGAGCGAGATCAGGATGGTGACGACGATCGGGAACAGGATGCGCACGCGGCGCGGGACCTCGCGCTGGGTGTACGGCATGCGCACGCGGCGCTCGGCGTCGGTGGTGAGCAGGCGCATGATCGGCGGCTGGATGATGGGCACCAGCGACATGTAGCTGTAGGCGGCCACGGCGATAGGGCCGAGCAGGTGCGGGGCCAGGCGGCTGGAGACGTAGATGGCGGTCGGCCCGTCGATGGCGCCGATGATGCCGATGGAGGCGGCCTCGTTCAGGTCGAAGCCCAGGGTCAGGGCCAGCATGAGTGTGCCGAAGATGCCGAACTGGCCGGCCGCGCCCAGCAGCGCCATGCGCGGGTTCTCCAGCAGCGGGCCGAAGTCCGTCATCGCCCCCACGCCGATGAAGATCAGTAGCGGAAAGAGTTCGGTGGCGATGCCGGCCCGGTACAGCACGCCCAGGAAGCCGTCCTCGCCCGTGATGCCGGTGAGCGGCAGGTTGGCCAGGATGGCGCCGAACCCGATGGGCAGCAGCAGCATCGGCTCGTAATCCCGGGCGATGGCCAGGTAGATGAGCACGCCGCCGGCCGCCATCATCACGGCCATCTGCCAGGTGAGGGTGAGCGGCGCCTGCAGCAGGCTGAGCAGCTGGCTGAGGTCCATGCCCGCTCATCCTTCCTGGAAGGTGAAGAGCACCTGACCGTAGGGCACGCTCTGGCCGGCCTCCACCTCCACGCTGGCGATCACGCCGTCGCGCGGCGAGCGGATGGCGCTCTTCATCTTCATGGCCTCCAGCACGCACAGCGTCTGGCCGAAGCGGACCGGGTCGCCGGCTTTCACCGCCACCTCGCCGATGGTGCCCGGCATGGGCGCGCGGACGTCGCGGACCGCCGGCCCGGCCGGTCCGGGCGGCACGGGCACCTTGGGGGGCGCCGAAGTGGGGCGGGCCACGGTCTCCAGGGCCTGGGCCGGCGCGGGCTCGGCGGCCAGCGTTTCCACGTTGACGACGTAGGGCTGGCCGTTGACGGTGACCACCAGCGGCGAGGCGTTCAGGTCGCCCACCTCCACGGTGTAGGCTTTGCCGTTGACGGTGACGCGGACGCGCCGTTTGGGATGAGCGCTCATGATCGGCTCCTGAGAGGGGCGGGCGGGGCGCCGTCGGCGGGCCGCCACCACGGCCCGCGGCCGGCCTCCAGCGCGTCGCCCAGCCCGCTCTCGCAGATTTCCAGCGCGCGCAGGTGGCTGAGCGCGATGCAGATGGCGGCCGCAATCTCCTCCGCCTCGCTGTCGCGCGCCAGGGGGGCGCCGGGCGGCAGGATCGGCGCCTCCGGCTTGGCGGGGGCCGGGCGGGCCGCGAACACGCGCTGCAGGCCGAGGATGACGAGGACGAACAGGCCCAGCGCCGCGAAGGTCAGGCCGAGGCCGAGGGCGCTGAGGGTCAATCCCTGCAACAAGAGGTCGTTCATGGTGTCTGGCCCGGGGAGACGCCGCGCCGCGGCGCCTCTATAAAGGGATGTTCCCGTGCTTGCGCGGCCGGCGGGTGGTCTGCTTGTCGCGCAACAATTCCAGCGCCGCGATCAGGCGCGGCCGGGTCTCGGCCGGGATCAGGATGTCGTCCACGTGCCCGCTGGCGGCGGCCGGGTAGGGCCCGCTGAACTTCTCCCGGAACTCGGCCTCCAGCCGGGCGCGCTCGGCCTCCGCGCTGGCCGCCATTTTCTTCAGCTCCTTGCCGTACAGGATGCTCACCGCGCCCTCCGCGCCCATCACGGCGATCTCGGCCGTCGGCCAGGCGTAGACCAGGTCGGTGCGGATGTACTTGCTGCTCATCACGATGTAGGCGCCGCCGTAGGCTTTGCGCGTGATGACGGCCAGTTTGGGCACGCTGGCCTCCGAGTAGGCGTAGACGATCTTGGCGCCGTGGCGGATGATGCCGCCGTGCTCCTGGGCCACGCCGGGCATGAAGCCGGGCGAATCGACGAAAGTGACCAGCGGGATGTTGAAGGCGTCGCAGAAACGGATGAAGCGCGCCATCTTGTCGGAAGCGTCGATGTCGATGACGCCGGCCAGGATGAGGGGCTGCTGGGCGACCACGCCCACCACCTGGCCGTGCAGGCGCGCGAAGCCGGTCAGGGCGTTGGGCGCGAAATGCGCGTGCACCTCCAGGAAGCTGTCCCGGTCGAAGACGCGCTCGAGGACGGTCTTCATGTCGTAGGCCTGGCTGGGGTCCACCGGCACGAGCGTGTTCAGTTCCGCGTCCATGCGCCAGGGATCATCGGCGGGCGGGCGCGCCGGCGGCGCCTCGGCGTTGTTGCCCGGCAGATAGCCGAGCAGCCGGCGCGTCAGGGCCAGGGCCTGGCCCTCGTCGTCGGCCACGAAGTGGGCCACGCCGCTGACGGCGCTGTGGGTCATCGCCCCGCCGAGCGTCTCCAGGTCCACCTCTTCATGGGTGACCGTCTTGATGACCTCCGGCCCGGTGATGAACATGTGGCTGGTGCCCTTGGTCATCACGACGAAATCGGTGAGGCCGGGGGAGTAGACCGAGCCGCCCGCGCACGGCCCGAGCATCACGCTGATCTGCGGGACGACGCCGCTGGCCTGGGTGTTGCGCCAGAACAGTTCGGCGTAGGCCGCCAGGCTGTAGACGCCCTCCTGGATGCGCGCGCCGACCGAGTCGTTCAGGCCGATGACGGGCACGCCGGCGTCCAGGGCCAGGTCCATCAGCTTGGCCACCTTCTGGCCCTGGGCCTCGCTGAACGAGCCGCCCAGCACGGTGAAATCCTGGGCGTACACGCACACGCGCCGGCCGTCGATCTTGCCGAAGCCGGCCACCACGCTGTCGCCGGGGTGGCGCTCCCGGTCCAGGCCGAAGTCGCGGTGGCGGTGCGCCAGGTAGGGGTCGATCTCGTTGAAGCTGCCTTCATCCAGCAGGCGCTGGAGGCGCTCACGGGCGGTGAGTTTGCCTTTGGCGTGTTGAGCGTCCACGCGCGCCTGGCCGCCGCCCTGCAAGACGCGCCGGCGCTGGTCCTTGAGCTCGGCGAGGAGCGCGTCGTGATCGCGCTCCCCCTGGACGGGGTCGATTGTGGACACAGGCGGTTTCCTTTCAGGCGGTGAGTTGCACGCCGACTTTAGCACGGCCGGGCCGCCTCCGGCGCTGCGCATGGTCAGCAGATTCGCGGCAATTGCTCACCAATTTGCATGTCGACGACGCGCGTGCCGCCGATGCCGGTGCGGGCCGTGACCAGGCCGGGGTGCTCGGCCACGACGCGGCCGATGAGGGCGGCGCGGGCCCCGAGCGGGTGCGCGCGCAGGGCGGCCAGCGCGGCGTCGGCCTGCGCGGCCGGGACAAAGGCGACCAGCTTGCCCTCATTGGCTACGTAGAGCGGGTCCATGCCGAGCAGTTCGCAGGCCGACTGCACGGCCGGGTTCACGGGGATGGCGCGCTCGTCCAGGGCCACGCCCACCCGGGCCGCCTGGGCGATCTCGTTCAGGGTCGAGGCCAGCCCGCCGCGCGTCGGGTCGCGCAGGACGTGGACGTCCGGGGCCGCCGCCAGCAGCGCCGCCACCAGGCCGTTGAGCGGCGCGGTGTCGCTGACGATGGGCGACTCGAATTGCAGGCCTTCGCGCACGCTCATGACCGCCATGCCGTGGTCGCCGAGGGTGCCGCTGAGCAGGACGGCGTCGCCGGGCCGAGCGCGTTGCGGGCCGATGTCGACGCCGGGCGGGAGGAGGCCCAGGCCGGCGGTGTTGATGAAGACGCCATCGCCGTGGCCGCGGTCCACCACCTTGGTATCGCCGGCCACCAGCCGCACGCCCGCGGCGCGCGCCGCCGCCGCCATGCTCTCCGCAATGCGGCCGAGCTGCGTCAGGGGCAGGCCCTCCTCCAGGATGAAGCCCGCCGTCAGGTACAGCGGCCGGGCGCCGCTCATGGCCAGGTCGTTGACCGTGCCGTTGACGGCCAGCTCGCCGATGTCGCCGCCGGGGAAGAAGAGCGGGCGGACGACGAACGAGTCGGTGGAGACCGCAATCCGGCCGCCGGCCAGCTCCACCACGCTGGAGTCGCCCAGGCGGTCGAGCGCGTCATCGCCGAAGGCGGGCAGGAACAGGTGCTTCACCAGGTCGGCCGAGAGCTGGCCGCCGCCGCCGTGGCCGAGCAGGATGTTGGGGTGATCGCGCAGCGGGAGCGGGCAGGACCAGGCTTCGAAGTTGAGGTCGTTCGTCATGAAGGGATGATCTCACGCCGGGGCCAGCGGCTGAAGGCTCTCGGGCATCGCGAAGCGCCCATAACGGTAATAGGCCGCGCAGGCGCCCTCGCTCGAGACCATCGTCGCGCCGAGCGGCTTCTGCGGCGTGCACTCTTTGCCGAAGGCCGGGCACTGGTTGGGCTTGAGCAGGCCCTGCAGCACCTCGCCGCTGTGACACAGGGGCGACTCCTGCGTGCGGATCGCCTCAACCGTGAAGCGCCGGGCGGCGTCGAACTCGGCGTACGCCTCGCTCAGCGCCCAGCCGCTGGCCGGGATCACGCCGATGCCGCGCCAGGTGCGGTCGGTGACCGTGAACACCTCCGCCAGCATCTTCTGCGCCGGCTGATTGCCCTCGTAGCGCACGGCGCGCGGATAGGCGTTCTCCACCTCGGCGCGGCCCTCTTCCAGCTGCTTCACCGCGCGCCGGATGCCCTCCAGCACGTCCAGCGGCTCGAAGCCGGTGACGACGATGGGGACGTGATACTTCTCGGCCAGCGGCCCGTACTGCCAGTAACCCATCACGCTGCACACGTGGCCGGCGGCCAGGAAGGCCTGCACACGGTTGTGGCGCGAGCTCATGATCGCCTCAATGGCGGGCGGCACCAGGACGTGCGAGACCAGCATCGAGAAGTTCTTGAGCCCCAGCTGGCGGGCCTGGACGACGGCCATGGCGTTGGCGGGCGCCGTGGTCTCGAAGCCGATGCCGAAGAAGACGACTTCTTTGTGGGGGTTGTCGCGCGCGATCTTCACCGCGTCCAGCGGGGAGTAGACGATGCGCACGTCGCCGCCCTCGCTCTTGACGCCGAACAGGTCCCCGGCGCTGCCCGGCACGCGCAGCATGTCGCCGAACGAGCAGAAGATCACGCCCGGGCGCGCGGCGATGGCCAGGGCCTTGTCGATCATCTCCAGCGGCGTGACGCACACCGGGCAGCCGGGGCCGTGGATCAGCTCCACGGTCGGCGGCAGCAGCTGGTCGATGCCGTTGCGGATGATCGAGTGGGTCTGCCCGCCGCAGACCTCCATCATCACCCACGGGCGCCGGGCGGTGCGCGCGATCTCCTGGAAAAGCGCCTGCGCGGCGGCCGGGTCGCGGAACTCGTCAAGGTACTTCATGGTTGGCCTCCGCCGCCAGCTCTGCCTCGAACGCGCCCAGCTCGCGGAAGAGCTTCAGGCTCTCCAGCGCGGACTCTTCATCCAGCTGGGTGATGGCGAAGCCGACGTGGACGATGGTGTAATCGCCGACCTGCAGCTCGGGGAGGTACGCCAGGCAGACTTCTTTGACGATGCCGTCGAAGTCCACCTTGCCCATCCGCACGCCGGCCGCTTCGTAGATTTCAATGACTTTGCCCGGGATGCCGAGACACATATCGCCTCCGTTTTCTGCTGGCGGATTTTGGATCGGTGCTCAATCCATGCTCAGCCAGCAACCGCCGACATTCTCATGGCGCCGATCACGGCCTGCCCCAGCGCCAGCCCGCCGTCGTTGGGCGGCACCCGGCGATGGAGGAGGACGACGAAGCCGTCCGCGCGCAGACGGCGCACGACGCGCTGCAACAGCGCCGCGTTCTGGAACACGCCGCCGCTCAGGGCCACGACCTCCAGGCCGTGCCGGGCGCGCAGGCGCTGACTGATGGTGAGGGCCAATTGTGCCACACTGTTGTGGAACCGGGCGGCAATGACCGGCACGCTCACACCGGCCCGCAGGTCGGCGACGATGGCCCGCACGACCGGCGCGGCGTCGAAGACCGCCTCGCCGATCTCGAAGGCGTAGGCCGCCTCTTCGTCGTCCGCCGTCAGCGCCTCCAGTTCAATCGCGGCCTGCGCCTCGTACGTCACCGTCTGGCGCACGCCGCACAGCGCCGCCACCGCGTCGAACAGGCGCCCGAAGCTGCTGGTCGGCGCGCAGTTCAGGCCGGCGCGCAGTTGCTGGGCCAGCACGCCGCGCTCGGCCGGGGGGCAGGCGGCCACGGGCGGCAGCGCCTCGTCCCACGCCACGCCCGCCGCCTGGAGATGGGCCAGCGCGACCCGGTACGGGCGTTTGACGGCCGCGTCGCCGCCGGGCAGCGGCACGTAGGCCAGGTGCAGGGCGCGCTCGAAGCCGGCGTAGTCCGCCAGCAGCGCCTCGCCGCCCCAGATCGCGCCGTCGGTCCCGTAGCCGGTGCCGTCGAAGCTCAGGCCGATCACGCGCCCGCCGGCGTAGCCGTTCTCGGCCATGACGGCGGCGATGTGGGCGTGGTGGTGTTGAACCTGGACCAGGGTCTTTCCATCCGCATGCTCGCGCGCCCAGCGGGAGGCGAGGTAGCGCGGGTGCAGGTCGCTGACGATCAGCTCCGGCGCGCAGCGGAACAGGGTCCGGAAGTGCTCGACCGCGCGCTCGAAGGCGTGCAGGGTCTCCAGGTTCTCCATGTCGCCGAGGTGCTGGCTCATGAAGGCGTGGCCGCCGCGGGCCAGGCAGAACGTGGCCTTGAGCTCGCCGCCGACCGCCAGGAGCGGCGGGACGTCGAACGGGAGCTTCACCGGGAACGGGGCGTAACCGCGCGAGCGGCGGATGGGCAGGCAATCTCCGGTCTCCGGTCCCGCAGGGCGGGCGACCGAAGAGGGGAGCGTGAGGACGCGCAGCACCGAGTCGTCGGCCCAGACGTGGATGTCGCGGTCGTGCATGAGGTAGGCGTCGGCCAGCCCGGCCAGGCGCACGCGGGCCTCGGCGTTGTCCTTGACGATCGGCTCGTCGGAGTAGTTGGCCGACGTCATCACCAGCGGCCCGCGTCCCTCCAGCAGCAGCTCGTGCAGCGGCGTGTACGGCAGGAGCACGCCGACGTACGGGTTGCCGGGCGCCACCAGCGGCGAGAGGGGCGCGTCCGGCCGGCGGCGCAGCAGCACGATGGGGCGCTCCTTCGAGGTCAGGAGCCGCGCCTCGTCGTCGCCGACCTCCGCCAGGGCGCGGGCGGCGTCCACGTCGGCGGCCATCACGGCGAAGGGTTTATCCACCCGGCCCTTACGGTCCCGCAGGGTTTGCAGAGCGAAATCTGAGGCGGCGTCACACGCCAGGTGGAAGCCGCCGATCCCTTTCACGGCGACGATGCGGCCTGCGGCGAGGAGCTGGCGCGCCTGGTCAATGGGGGCTTGGCGGTCAGCGACCAGCGACGCAAGCTC
>DAOUAB010000142.1:0-18508 GCA_034434015.1 Anaerolineales bacterium | reverse complement strand
CGCCGGCCTTTCTGCGCGGCCAGATCAGGGCCCACCTGCGCCAGCTCGGCCTGACGTGCCTGGACCTGTGCTGGCTGGCCGGCGCCGACCTCCTGAGCGCGGCGCTGCCGGAAGCCGACTTCCGTCTGCGGCTGCGCGAAGCCTTCGCGGCCCTGGAAGTGGCCGTCGCTCAGGGCGAGATTGCGGCCTACGGCCTCAGCCTGGCTGAGCCCCGCCTCTCGCCGGCCCTGGCGCTCGAGGTCGCCCACGACGTGCTGGGGGAACGCCATCACTTGCGCGCGCTCAAGCTGCCGCACACCGCCACGATCTCAGCGCCGCCCGGCCTGCACCTGGTCGCCGCGGGCGGCCGCAATCCGGCGGCCACGGCCTGCCTCCTCAGCGCCGCCGATCTGAGGCTTTGAGCATGCCCGAGTTCTTCAAAGTCCTCCCGCCCGACGACGCCCTGGCGAAGCTGTTCGAGCATCTGCCGCCCCGGGCCGAGCCTGAGACCGTGACGCTGGCCGAGGCCCTGGACCGCGTGACCTACGCGCCGGTGCGCGCCCCGGTCGCGGTGCCGGCCTTCGCGCGCTCGATGATGGACGGTTACGCCGTGCGCGCTCAGGACACATACGGCGCCAGCGCCACATTGCCCGCTTATCTGCTCCTGGTCGGCGAGGTGCCGATGGGGGCCGCGCCGTCGGTGGAGATCAAGCCCGGCCAGTGCGCGCTGGTCCACACCGGCGGCATGCTCCCGCCCGGCGCCGACGCCGTGGTCATGCTCGAATTGACGCAGACGGCGCGCGAAGGCGAGATCGAGGTGCTCAAGGCCGTCGCGCCCGGCGAGAATGTGCTCCGGCCGGGCGACGACATCCGCCAGGAGGCCGAGATGGTGCCGGCCGGGCACAGCCTGCGCGCGCAGGACCTCGGCGGGCTGGCGGCGCTGGGGATCACGTCCGTCACGGTCGCCCGCCGGCCGCGCGTGGCCCTGCTCGCCACCGGGGATGAGGTGGTGCCGCCCGAGGTCGAGCCGGCCCTGGGCCAGGTGCGGGACGTCAACTCCTACGCGGTCGCCGGGCAGATCCAGCGCGCCGGCGGTGTGCCGGTGCGCGCCGGCATCGCGCCGGACCGTTACGAAACCTTGCTGGCGCTGGCCCGCGGCGCGCTGGCCGAGGCCGATATGCTAGTGCTCTCGGCCGGCAGTTCGGTGAGCGTGCGCGATATGACCGCGGACGTGATCAACACGCTCGGGAAACCCGGCCTGCTGGTCCACGGCGTGGCCCTCAAGCCCGGCAAGCCCGCCATCCTGGCCGTGTGCGATGGGAAACCCGTCATCGGCCTGCCCGGCAACCCGGTGTCGGCCATGGTCGTGGCGGATCTGTTCGTCGTGCCGGCCGTCTACCGGCTGCAGGGCCTGGCGGCGGCGCCGGCGCGGCGGGCGGTGCGCGCGCGGCTCACGCACAACCTCCCCTCGCAGGCCGGGCGCGTGGACTACACGCCGGCGCGCCTGGTGAGCCGCGCCGGCGAGCTGTGGGCCGAGCCGGTCTTCGGCAAATCGAACCAGATCTTCACGCTGGTCTTCGCCGACGGCATGGTGGTGACGCCGGCCGACTCGAACGGCCTGAGCGCGGGCGAGACGGTGGAGGTCCGCCTGTTCTGATGCGCCTCGAGCACGTCGCCGTCTGGACGCAGGATGTGGAACGCCTGAAGGCGTTTTACGAGCGCTACTTCGACGCCTGCGCGGGCGCGAAGTACGTCAACGCGGCCAAAGGCTTCGAGTCGTATTTCCTGAGCTTTGCGGCGGGCGCGCGTCTGGAGGTGATGCGCCGGACCGACGTGCAGGCGGCCGGCGCCGGGGACGCGCCCACGGTCGGCCTGGCGCACTTCGCCCTGGCGGTCGGCGCGCCAGCGGACGTGGACACGCTGACCGAACGCCTGCGCCGGGACGGCCATGCCGTGCTGGATGGCCCGCGCCGGACAGGCGATGGCTACTACGAGAGCGTGGTGCTGGACCCGGACGGCAATCGCGTTGAGATCACGGCAGACCAACGGATCGAAAGCGGGTAAGCGGATAACAACGGATGGCTTCGCCCATTAGACGTGCTGATCCACGAGCACAGGGTTCCCGTCCGGGTCGACGGCCACGAAGAAAGCCGGCCCCTGGGTCGTCTCGTCGGCCTCTGTCACCAACTGAACCCCCTGCGCCTTGAGCTGGCGCTGCAGCTCGCGAACGTCGGTGAAAGCCTCCAGACGGTTCGCGTTGCTGTCCCAGCCCGGATTGAAGGTCAGCATGTTCTTCTCGAACATCCCCTGAAACAGGCCGATCACATGATCGCCGTTCTTGAGGATCAGCCAGTTCTGGGCGGCGTCGCCGCCGAAGACCGTGAAGCCGAACTTTTCGTAGAAGGCCCGCGACGCCGCCAGGTCCTTGACTGCCAGGCTGATAGAAAACGCGCCGAGTTTCATGACATTGCTCCTTTGGTATGTGGGCGGGCGCCGTCATAGCGCCACAACGGGCACAGCACAGTCCAGGTCGTAGGTCTCCCATCCCAATTCGGCCGGCTGCCGCCGATAGATCTCCATCGCGGGCAGGTTGGCGGGCTGGTAACGGCTGCGCGGCAACCAGTAGCGGAACAGATACTGGAAGGCCTTGTCTTCCTGCTCGAGGCCGCCCTGACACCGGATCGTCGCGACCTGGCAGGCGGGAAAGTCCGTGACAGTCACGTCCCCGTCTACCGGCCAGTTGGCCGGCACCGCCACGCACCAGTCAAAACGGCACAGCCGGAGCGGCGTGACATCCGGGTCATCTTGCGACATGCCGTAGAGTGTGATGTTCTCGAGTCTGCCGCCGTTCGCGCAATACCAGGCCATCAAGCGCTGATACGCCTCCTTCACTTGGCTGAACTTCCGGTAAGCATCGTACACGCGGATATAGGCCAGGCGTTGCGCCGGGAGCGAGCGCAGGCGCACCGGAAGGCCGTCTCGCCCCGCAAATTCGCTCAAATTTTCTAGAGTATAGCGGGGAAAACCATCGAGCACTTGACCATTCTTGCTGTTTTTCAACGGGCTTTGCCGATCCCACTGCCGGGCGTTGAGGTCATAGCGCTTTTTGAAAGCGCGCGAGAAAACGGAGACCGACTTGAAGCCGCATTCAAAAGCCGCGTCGGTGATGGAGAGTTGCGGCGTAGAGCGGAGCAGAATCACCGCGCGCTCCAGGCGCAGCCGCAGCACCATGTCGTTGACGGTTTCCCCGGTGAGCGCCTTAAAGAGGCGATGAAAGTGAAAGGGCGAGAAGCCCGCCACCCGCGCCAATGTCTCCAGGGACAAACCCTCGTTCAGGTTTTCCCGGACATAGCCGAGGACGGCATCAATACGCTGGAAGTACAGATTTTGTTGTGCCGGACGGGCTGGCATAGCGGCCACTGGTCCATTCCCTGGCGGTAGCTGGTAGGCAGGCCCGGCTCGCCGGGCTGCTTAACCTGCGCATAGCCTCAAGTCACTTGCTGTCACTTGTGTCTCTCATCGCATTTCTCCAGGTGGCTACGCGCAGCGGCGCCGTTATTCCCTCCACTCATCCGTTCCGCTATCCGCTGTCCACCACGCACACCAGCCCCTTCAGATACTCCGCCTCGGGAAAGTTCAGCGCCACCGGATGATCCGGCGCCTGGCTCAGCCGCTGGACGATCCTGACCTCGCGGCCGGCGTCCACGGCGGCGTCGGCCACGATCTTCTGAAAGAGCGCCGGCTCAACGGCGCCCGAACACGAGAACGTGAACAGCCGGCCCCCCGGCCGCAGCAGCTTGAACGCCAGCAGATTGATGTCCTTATAGCCGCGCGCCGCCCGCTCCACCTGGTGCTTCGAGTCGGCGAATTTCGGCGGGTCCAGGATGATCAGGTCAAACTGGCGGCGCGCGTCGCGATACTGGCGCAGGACAGAGAAAGCGTCGCCGGTCTGATGGGTGAACTGTGATGCAGGAAGGCCGTTGAGGGCGAAGTTGCGGCCGGCCAGCTCCAGGGCCGCGGCGGACGAGTCGAGGTTGACGACGTGCGCGGCCCCGCCCTTCAATGCGATCACGCCGAAGCCGCCCGTGTACGCGAAGCAATTCAAGACCTCGCGGCCCGCGGCATAATCGGCCAACACGGCCCGGTTGTCGCGCTGGTCGAGATAAAAGCCGGTCTTATGCCCGGCGCGCACGTCCACCAGAAAGCGCGCGCCGTGCTCGTGGACCTCCACCAGCTCCGGCGGCGCCTCGCCGGCCAGCGCGCCGGCCGCCGGCGCCAGCCCTTCTTTCGCGCGCACGTCCACATCCGAGCGTTCGTACACGCCGGCGGCCCAGGGCGTCAAGGCGCGCGCCGCCGCCACGATCTCGCCCTTCCACCGCTCAGCGCCCGCCGACAGGCATTGCACCACCAGCCAGCGGTCGTAGACGTCAATCACCAGGCCGGGCAGACCGTCCGATTCGGCGTTGACCAGGCGATAGGTGTTGGTGAGGGACGGCCCCAGGCCGGGGAGGGATTGCCGCAGCGCGAGCGCCCGCTCCAGGCGCCGGTGGAAAAAATCCGGCCCCACGTTCTCATCGCGGTCGAAGGTCCAGACGCGGGCGGAGATTTGCGACTGCGGCGACCACGCGGCGCGCGCCAGCCAGGCGCCGTCGGCGGCCAGCACCTCGACGGTCCCGCCCGGGCCGGGGTCGCCCTGCACACCGGCGACCGCGCCGGAGAAGATCCACGGGTGCCGGCGCAGGAGAGATTTTTCGCGCCCCGGCTTCAGGGTCAGTTGCGGCACGTCCGGCAATCAGATGATGCCCACCGCCCGCCCGGCCTGCGCGAACACATCCAGCGCCTGGTCGATCTCGGCCTGGCTGTGGGCGGCCGTCACCGTGGCCCGGATGCGCGCCAGGCCCTCGGCCACGGCCGGCGAGACCACGGGCAGCGCGAAGATGCCGCGCGCCTGGCACTCGCGCACCATGGCGTAGGCGCGCTCGTCCGGCCCGCACACCACCGGGACGATGGCGGTCTCGGTCTGCAGGGTGTCGAAACCCAGGCGGCGGAGCGAGTCGCGGAAATAACGGGCCTTGGCCTGCACGGCCGCCACCCGCTCGGGCTCGGCCCGCATCACGTCCAGCGCGGCCAGGGCGGCGGCGGCCTGGGCGGGCGGCAGCGCGGCCGAGAAGATGAAGGCGCGCGCCGCGTGGCGGAACATGTGGATCAGGTCGGCGCGCCCGGCCAGGTACCCGCCGACCGACGGGATGGTCTTGCTGAGCGTGCCCATCTTCAGGTCAATGACGCCTTCCAGGTCGAAGTGCTCCTCGATCCCGCGGCCCGTCCGGCCGAGCACGCCGACCGAGTGCGCCTCGTCCACCATCAGCCAGGCGCCGTAGGCCCGGCACAGCTCGGCCACGCGCGGCAGGTCGATGATGTCGCCGTCCATGCTGAAGACGGCGTCCACCACCACCAGCCGGGCCGCCCCTGGCCGGGCGCGTCGCAGGCAGCGCTCGAGGTCGCTCATGTCGTTGTGCCGGAAGCGCACAAATTCCGCCCCGGAGAGCTGACAGCCGTCCACGATAGAGGCGTGGTTGAGCTTGTCGCAGATAACCACGTCGTGCCGGCCGACGAGGGTGGAGACGGCCGTCAGGTTGGTGACGTAGCCGCTGGAAAATGTGAGGGCGTCCTCGCGGCCGGTGAAGGCCGCCAGCGCCGCCTCGAGCTCGCGGTGCAGCTTGAGCGTGCCGGCCAGCAGCCGCACCCCGTGCGTGCCCGTGCCATACTCGTCCACGGCCGCCTTGGCGGCGGCGTTGATGCGCGGATGCCCGATCAGGCCCAGGTAGCTGTAGGACGCGAACATCAGCATCTCGCGGTCGCGCAGGCGCACCCGCGTCGGCGAGAGGATTTCGTCAATGGGCTGATTGAAGAAATACAGGCCGTCGGCTTTGGCCTCGTCCACCCGTTCCAGCCAGGCCTGGATATGGCCCGCGATCCGGTCCGCGCCCGGCCCGGCGCCGTTCGGCCCGGCCGCGACGGCCGGCCGCACACCATCGAAACGCGTCTGGTCGTTCCTCATGTCCAACTCCCGCTTCTGCGGTTTGAGGGCGGATACCGCCTGATCGTGTCGCCCCCTTGCGCCGGCGCCTTACTCGCCCGCCAGCCGGCGCAGCCCGGCCTCGTCGACGACGGGGACGCCCAGGCTTTGCGCCCTGGCCAGTTTCGAGCCGGGCGCCTCGCCCAGCACCAGGTAGCTCGTCTTCTTGCTGACGCTGTCGGTCACCTTGCCGCCGCGCGCCTCGATGTAGGCCCGCGCCTCGTCCCGGCTGAGCGTCGGCAGCGCGCCGGTGATGACGAAGGTCAGGCCGGTGAACGGGCCTTCCGCCGGCGCCTGACGCGGCGCGGCGGTCGGCCACACCCCGGCCTGGCGCAATTTCTTGAGCACGGCCCGGTTGCCCTGGCCCGCGAACCAGTCGACGACGGCCTGCGAGACGCTCGGGCCGACGCCCTCCACCGCCTGCAGGTCCTCGGCCGACGCCTTCTGCAGGGCGTCCAGCGAGCCGAAATGGGCGGCCAGGTCGCGGGCGGCCACCTCCCCCACGCCGTGGATGCCCAGCGCCGAGATCAACTGGCCGAGCGGGCGCGCGCGGGCGGCGGCGATGGCGGCCAGGAGCTTCTCGGCCTTCTTATCCGCGAAGCCGGGCAGCGTCAACAGCCTGTCCCTGGTCAGCGTGAAGATGTCGGCCACGTCGCGCACCAGGCCCTCGGCCACCACCTGCTCGGCCACTTTCTCGCCGAAGCCCTCGATGTCCAGCACGGCCGCAAAGTGCTCGACGGTCCGCGTGAGCTGCGCCGGGCAGGCGCTGTTGACGCAATAGTAGGCGACCTCGCCCTCCACCCGCTCCACCGGCTCGCCGCAGGCCGGGCAGGCCCTGGGCAGCCGGTAGGCCCGTTCCCGGCCCGTGCGCGCCTCCAGCACCGGGCCGATGACGTACGGGATCACGTCGCCGGCGCGCTTGAGCAGCACCCGGTCGCCCAGGCGGATGTCCTTCTCGAGGATGTAATCGAAGTTGTGCAACGTGGCCTGCCGGACGGTGACGCCGCCGACCTCCACCGGCTCCAGGATGGCGTAGGGCGTCAGGACCCCGGTGCGGCCGACGTTGACGCCGATGTCGTTCAGGCGTGTGGTCACCTCGCGCGCCGGGAACTTGAAGGCCACCGCGCCGCGCGGGTCTTTGCCCACCACGCCCAGGTCGGCGGCCAGGCGCAGGTCGTCCAGCTTGATGACCATGCCGTCCACTTCATACGGCAGCGTGTCGCGCTTCTCGGCCCAGGCCTGGCAGTAGGCGATGGCGTCCTCCAGGCGCTCGAAGCGCTGCGCGACCTCGGCCACCGGGAAGCCGAGCGCGCGCAGGTAGGCCAGCGTCTCCCATTGCGTCGTCACCTCGACGCCCTGCGCCTCGACAATGGCATAGCACAGGAGCGAGATCGGGCGCGCGGCGGTCAGGGCCGAATCCAGCTGGCGCAGCGAGCCGGAGGCGGTGTTGCGCGGGTTGACGTAGGTGCGCTCGCCCTTCGCCGCCAGCTCGGCGTTCATGCGCTCGAAGTCTTGGGTGAAGATGACAGCCTCGCCGCGGACGACCAGGGACGCAGGAGGGCGAAGGACGGAGGCCGACGCGCTCTTCGTCTTTCGTCGCTCGTCCGTCGTCTGCACCGGGATGCGCAACGGCAGCGACCGCACCGTCTTCAGATTCGGCGTAATGTCCTCGCCCACCTCGCCGTCGCCGCGCGTCGCGCCGCGCACGAAGACGCCGTCGGCGTAGTGCAGGACGACGGTCAGGCCGTCGATCTTGGGCTCGACCACGAACGCCGCCCGCTCGACGCGGTCGTCCAGTTTGCGAAGGCGCTCGAACCAGGCGCGCACGTCGTCGGTCGAAAACGCGTTCCCCAGGCTCAGGATGGGCCGGGGATGCCGCACCTTCTCGAACTTTTCCGAGACCTGACCGCCGACGCGCTGCGTGGGCGAGTCCGGCGTGAGCAACTCCGGATAACGCGCCTCCAGCGCCTGCAGCTCGCGGAACAGCGCGTCGTACTCGGCGTCCGAGATGACCGGCGCCGCCAGGACGTGGTAGCGATAGCTGTGCTCGTGGAGCAGGCGCCGCAGCTCCGCGGCGCGGGTCTGGGGATCGGCCGACTTGGGCATGGCCCTGATTATAACGCGCCCGGCTGATGCTCCGGCGGGCGCGCCGGGCTGGCGCGGGGTATCAGCCGGGGCCTTCACGCCGCGCGCAAACCGGTTAGAATTGCCCCCATTCAAGGAAAGGCGGACGGCGATGGACGAGCTCACCTCTTCCGACAGGTCTCCCTCGCAGCGGCCGAGCAAGGCGCACCCGAACGCGCTGGCCGCCTACGAGACCCTCGGACAGTTCCTGGCCGGCGACGGCTGGCACCCGCAGCCCATCGACGGCCAGCACGCCTATCGCACCTACTACAAAGGCAAGCACGGCGAGCTGCGCTGCTACGCGCAGATCCGCGTGGACCTTGAGCAGTTCCTCTTTTACGCCGTCAGCACCGTCAAGGTGCCGGAGGAGGCGCGTCCGGCCGTGGCCGAGTTCATCACCCGCGCCAATTACGGCCTGCGCATCGGCAACTTCGAGCTGGATTATTCCGACGGCGAGGTGCGCTACAAGAGCAGCCTGGATTTCGAGGGCGAACCGCTGGCGCCCAACCTGATCCGCAACGCCATCTACCCGGCGGTGCAGACGCTGGACTCGTATTTGCCCGGCCTGATGAAGGTCGCTTTCGGGGGCCGGACGCCGTTCGAGGCGATTGACGAGATCGAGGGTTAGCGCCCGTCAGCCGCGCCACAGCACCGACGCCGCCAGGTCCATGTCCTTCTCGACGCGGTAGGCCGGCAGCCCGACGCCCCACAGCGCCGTGGCCAGGCCGGCGTTGTCGTGGCCGCCCCCAAACGACGCCGGGTTGACCAGGAACGTCACCACGCTGACGCCGCGCCGCTTGAGCGCGTGCGCCAGCCCCACCCAGTTGAGGTCGCCGGACGCCGTCACCAGCATCACGGTCGAGCCGCGCGGCAGCTGATCCGCCTCCAGCACCAGGGCGTCGCGCAGGCTCACCCGGCCCGTCGCCCGGAACACCGCCAGCGTCTCCAGGATTTTGGTCAACTGCCGCTCGCCGCGGTCCGGCTGGACCACCTCGCGCGTCTCGCCGTAGGCCACCAGCCCCACCGCCCGGTCGCGGCGCAGGAAGTGCTGGGCCAGCGACGCCGCCGTGCTCACGCTGTACTCCTCGGTCGTGGGCGGCAGGCGCACCGGCGCCGGCGCCTGATACCAGGGCAGTTCATCGGCCTCGACGCCGACCGTGACGCCGATCTCGCCGGCCTGGACCGCGCGGTCGCCGTCCACCAGCACCCACACGTCGGCCAGCGGGTCCAGCTCGAACTCCTTCACCATCAGCCGGTCGCGGCGGGCCGTGGTGCGCCAGTGGATGCGGTTGTACGAATCGCCCGAGACGTAGTCGCGCACGCCGGCGGCGTTGGGGGTGACGTAATGCGTGCGGCGGCGCAGGGCGTCGCCGCCGGGCGCCAGGCCGACCGGCAGCGGAAACTCCGGCAGATCGACGGTGGCCGGGTAGATCACCACCTGGTTGGTGGAGGCGAGGCGGCGCGCGATCCGGAACAGCCCGAACGGGTCGCCGGACGAGATGGACAGCGGGCCCAGCCGGAACCGGCCGCGCTGCCAGGCGCGCGTCCGCACCACCCACACCCGCTCCTGTCGGCTGCCCAGGCCGGCGATGACGCGGCTGGGATGGTGGCCGGGCAGGTCGGATTGATCACGGACCTCCAGCCACAGCTTGGGGAGCCCGCTCTGGTTCCGCACCGCCAGCCGCTCCTCAATGGAGTCGCCCACCTGAGCGCGCAGGGTGCGCGTCTGGCGCGCCACGCGGATGCGGTTCAGGCTCATCCAGGTCCATACCCCGGCCAGGACGATGAGCGCCAGCCAGAGGTAGAGCAGGTTATAGAACAGGTCGCGGCCGGTCACCAGCGCCCCGATCAACGAAGCGGCCAGCAGCACCAGGACGACGAGGCGGCGGGAACGCATGGGGGGATCAGGTAGCGACGTCCCGGCGGGACGTCGCTACCTACGCTGATTACCGTTTCAATTGCGAGCCGCCGGGGACGGGGACCGCGGTCAGGACTTCTTTCACCACCGAGCGCGCGTCCACGTTCCGGATGCGGGCCGCCGGCCCGATGATGATGCGGTGCGCCAGGGCGAAATCGGCCAGGGCCTTGACGTCGTCCGGGATGACGTAGTCCCGGCCGTCGATGGCGGCGCGCACCTGGGAGGCGCGGTAGAGCGCCAGGCTGCCGCGCGGACTGGCGCCGAGGTACACGTCCGCGTGTTTGCGCGTGTGCGCGGTCAGGTCAACGATGTAGCTCTTGACCGCCGGGGCGACATGGACGTGGCGCACCGCCGCCTGCGCGGCGAGCAGTTCGTCCATCGTCACCACCTGTTCCAGCGTGTCCACGGGATGCGCGAACTGCTGGCGGTCCATGATGGCGACCTCGTCGGAGGCCGTCGGATAGCCGAGCGAAATACGCAGCAGGAAGCGGTCGAGCTGCGCCTCCGGCAGCGGGAAGGTGCCTTCGTACTCGATGGGGTTCTGCGTCGCCAGCACCAGGAACGGCCGCGGCAGCGGGTGGGTCACGCCGTCCACGGTCACCTGCTTCTCCTCCATCGCCTCCAGCAGCGCCGCCTGGGTCTTGGGCGTGGCGCGGTTAATCTCGTCGGCCAGCACCACCTGGGCCATGATCGGGCCGGGGCGGAACTCGAACTCGCGGGTCTGCTGGTTGAAGATGGAGACGCCGGTCACATCGCTAGGCAGCATGTCCGGCGTGAACTGCAGGCGGTTGAAGGTGGTCCCCAGCGACCGGGCCAGGGCCTTGGCCAGCGTGGTCTTGCCCACGCCGGGCACGTCTTCGATGAGCAGATGCCCCTGGCACAACAGGCCGATCAGGGTCAACTGGACCTCGGCCGATTTGCCGACAATCACTTTTTCGACATTGGCGATCAGGCGTTGGGCAATCGACTGCACGTTGACATCAATTTCGACGGTAGCCACAGAGTCTCCCCGAACCTGGTTGGGTAAGGCGTCAGCCGTCGCATTATAAAGTGTGGTGGGCGTGAGCAAAAGTGCCTCCTGGGCGACCATAATGTCGGAAGTATTACCCCTGCCGGGGAGAAAAGGTTCAGGCCCCAAGACGCCGCCGCCATCGCCGCCAGCTTAACCGCAGGACGGTGTAGCCGGCTTTGAAAATCTCGTTCTGCGAGATCTTGGACTCGCCGCGCGCCCGGTCCTGGAAAATGATCGGCACCTCGCTGACGCGCCAGCCGCGCGCCTCGATCAGGAAGAGCATCTCGATCAGGAACGAATACCCGGAGGAGAAGATGCGGTCCAGCGGCAGCGAGCGCAGGGCCTCGCGCCGGTAGAGCCGGAACCCGGCCGTCACGTCGCGCGCCTTGAGGCCCAGGAAGAGGTGGGCGGCGGCGTTGGCCATCCGGCTGAGCAGGCGGCGTCGGAAGGGCGAATCCAGCACGCCGCCGCCGGGCACGTAGCGTGAGCCGATGATCAGGTCGCCGTCGGCGCTGCGCGCGAGCATGGCCGGGATGTAGCGCGGCTGATGGGAGAAATCCGCGTCCATGGTCAGGATGAAATCCGCCCCCAGCTCGAAGGCGCGCTGGAAACCGGTGAGGTACGCCGTGCCCAGCCCCAGCTTGCCGGAGCGGTGCAGCACCTCCACCCGCCCCGGGTGGGCGGCCGCCAGCTCGTCGGCCAGGCGGCCGGTGCCGTCCGGCGAGGCGTCGTCCACCACCAGCACCCGCAGGGCGTCCGGCAGCGCCAGCAGTTCCGGCACCAGGCGTGTGATGTTCTCGGCTTCGTTGTAAGTCGGCAAAACGACGATGACCGTCATGCGCTTCGACTTCCCCTCCAGCGCCAGAGCGCCAGGGCCAGCCAGGCCGCCAGGCCGAGGCCGGTCAGGCCCGCGCCCCAGCGGAACGAGGCGGGTTCGTAGCTGAAGATCAGAGAATGTGTGCCGGCCGGGAGCGCCACCGCCCGAAACGCCAGGTCCGCCGGCCGGACAGCCGCCGGCGCGCCATCGACCCAGGCCAGCCAGCCGGGGTAATACGTGTCGGCGAGCACCACCCAACCATCCCGTTCGAGGGTCACGGTCAGGGCCATCCGGTCAGGGTCCGCGGGATCAACCGCGCGCGGCGGCGACCCCGTGGCCGGGACGCCGGGCTGATCGGCCTCCAGGATCACGACCGCGCCGGGATCAAACGCCGGGTCGGCGACGGCCGCGCGCGCCGCCTCCCTGTCCGGGAGGATGCGCGCGGAGTATACCACCCACACGCGCCGCGGCTCGCCCGGCGCCCGGTAAAACGTGACCGTCTCCGCGCGCGCGATGACATCGCCCTCCAGCGGCGTGCTGCTCGCCAGCGCGCCGACGTTCATCAGGTTCAGGAGCTTCACCGAACGCGTCTGGCTGACGACCTCGACGAAGGCGGCGTAGCGCGCGCTGACCAGCGGGTCGAAGTTGCCGGCCGCCGCGACGCCGTCGAGCAAGGCCGCGTTGGGCAGTTGCGCCTCGCGCACCTCGCGCGCCAGCTCGGGCGGGCCGAACGAGAAAAAGGAAAAGTACGCATCGAACTTCACCCGGTACTCGTCCTCCGGGAACTGGAACAGGCGCCGGCCGTCCAGCGCCCGCGCCAGCGCCGGGCCGGTAGCGGTCGGCGCGCGGTACAGGTCCGCGGGCGCGCCGGGGTTGAGGCCGGCCCCGGCGTAGACCAAGTCGCCCGCCAGGCAGACGACGACCAGCGCTTGCCAGGCCCGTTCGGGCAGCCGGCCTTTGAGCAGCGCCAGGGCCGCCAGCAGGCTCAGGTTCACGCCCAGCGCCAGGACCGCGCCGGCCACGGTCAGCAACTGCTGATTGACGCGCGTCGTGGGCGGGATCGCCAACATGGCGGCCAGCGCCGTCAACGTCACCGAGACGGCCCCGGCCGCGCCCAGGTTCGCCCAGTAGCGCGCCCGGCCGTGCGCGGCCTCCCACCGGTCCACGCCCCAGCCGCCGAGCAGGGCCAGCGCGAAGACGGCCCAGACCAGCATGCGCGCCGGCGCCTGGAACAGGTTGAAAGTTGGGACGTGGTCGTACAGGAACGGGAAGACGGGCGTGTTGCGGCCGAGGGCCAGGATCACGCTCGCCAGCGCGGCCAGAGCCAGGAAGAGCGGAAGCGAGTCCTCGGCGCGGCGGCGCAGCGCGCGGGCCGCCGCCGCCAGGCCGAACAGGAACGGGATCAGGCCGACGTAGAGGGCGTCCTCCCAATAGTTGCCGTATCCGTAGAAGCGCCCGCGCGCCGGGTTGCCGAGCAAGTCCGGCGCCAGAAAGGTCAGCAACCGCCAGGGCGAGAGCGAGTACGTCATCACGAACTCGCGTTCGGCGGCGTCGGCGCGCGGCGACTGGCGCAGCAGCTCAGCGGTCGGCCACAACTGCGCCGATGCGATGAGCACGGCGAGCGCGACGGCCGCCGGCAGGAGGCGGGCGGCGACTCTCAGCCGCACGACGCGCTCCGGCTTCGGCGCGGCCAGCAGACGCCAGCCAAACCAGGCGGCGAGCAGCAGGCCGGTGTACCACGCCGTCTGGGCGTGGCCGGCGAGAAGTTGCAGGGTCAGGCAAAGGGACAACGTCAACAGAGGCTGGAGGCCGGTACGCGGAGACTTGAGGCCCAGGATGGGGGAGTCGGGATTTACCATCCCCTCCCCCGCCCACACCACCCACGGCAGCCAGGCCACGGCGGCGTTGATGCTGTAGAAACCGGCGCGTGCGACGACATACTGGGAAAGCCCGAACGCCAGCCCGGCCACGGCCTGCCCCAAAGGCCGATAGCCCAGCCGACGGGCCAGCGCCGCCATGCCGACGCCCGCCCACATCACATGCAGCACCAGCAGCCAGTTGAGCGCCAGGTCCAGGGGCATCACCAGCGCCAGCCAGTTGGGCGGGTAGAGCAACGCGGACTGATAGTTGGCCAGGAGCGGCGCGCCATTGCCCACCCACGGGTTCCACAGCGGCAGGCGCCCGGCCCGGAGCATGTCCAGCGCCGCGTGCCGCCACGGGTAGAACTGGAGCAGGGGCGTGCCCCAGTAAAAGACCTGCTGGCCGAACAGGAACGGCGCGAACAGGACCGCCGGCGCGGCGGCCACAATCAGAGACGGCCACCGGGCCGCCAGCCAGCGGCGGAGGGCAGGCAGGCGCGCCGTCACGGCAGGACCTCGTACACGGCGTACTCGCCCGATGCAAAACGCCGGGTCAGATACGGAGCCGACCCTGGATCGAAGGCGCCCAGCGCGCGCTCGGGCGGCCCGATGAACACGTAGCGCACGCCGCCCTCGGCCAGCCAGCGTCGTCGGTCGGCATCGCGAGTCTCAGGCTGGAAGAAGGCCGCGACGCGCTCACGTTTCTCCGCGAAGGCCACGGTCTCGGTGGTCAGGCCCAGATAAGCGGGCAGCGGCGTGTAGGCCGGGAGGAGGTTGCCGGTGAGGTAGGCGCCCAGGCCGGCGGGGACGCGATTGGCCATGCTCTGACGGCCGGACGCCTCGACGCGCGCCGTCACCCAGTTGAAGACCGCGATCTGGTCAGCGGCATGGAAGATGGGCGGCGCCGGCCGGCTGGCGGCGGCCCATCCGCCGGCCACGAGGAAGAGCGCCGTCATGGCCGACGCCCCGGCAACCGCGCGCGTGAGCCAGCGCCGGCGCAGCGCCACGGTCAGGCCGAGCACGGCCAGGATCACCAGCGGCAACTGAACGCCTTCAGCCAGCCGGCGCTGGATGGGCAGAGGCAGATAGAGCAGCACCGGGACGGTCGCCAGCCAGGCCGCCGTCCAGCGAGCCAGGGCCGGCCGGCGTTGCAGCACGCGCCACCCGCAGACGCCGGGCGCGAGCCAGAGCGCGTAACCCAGCAGGTAGTGGACGGGATGCGGCGAGGACAAATGGCTCTGCGTGTTCCAGGCCCGCAGGACCGGGTCCAGGGTGAACGCCGCCACCGTGTAAACCACCACCGGCGCCGGCAGGGCGACGGCGGCCAGGGCGACGCGCCATCTCTCCCTGAGACGGAACCGACCGGCTCCCTCCCCCGACCGGGGAGGGCTGAGGTAAGGGAGAAACATTTCCATCGCCGCTACCGCCCATATCGCCAGTACATGGATCGGCTGGATCAGAGCCACGCCTAACCAGGCCAGGCCGGCCCAGACGCCGCGCCCGCGCAGGTAGGCCAACACCCCCAGCAACAGCAGAGCGCGCGACGCCGCCAGGTGCGGCAGAGCATAGAGCGACAAGAATGTATAGGCCTCGGGCGAGAAGAAATCCAGCGGCAACGACCCGAGCAGGCCGCCCTGCCCGGTCAGCGCCAGCAGCCAGCCCAGCCCCCCGCCCAGGCCCACCAGAACCAGGCCCAGTCGCCGCTGGCGGATGAAGGGCAGAAACTCGGCCAGGAAGCGGTACGAGACCAGCAAGGCCAGCCCCCCACAAACCACTCGCGCCGCGTGGAAGGCCAGCAGCCGCGCCGCATGATCCGGACCGGCGAGCTTGCCGAGCAGCACATAGAACGTGTAGAGCCAGACCCCCGGTTGCGGCTCGGCCGTATATACCGGCGTCACCCGCCACGCCCCGCGCGCGCCCTGCGCCATCCGCGCCAGGTAGGCGTTGCCGTCCTCGACGCCGATCACATGGCCGCCGAAACGCCACTCCGGCGTCTGGGCCGCGACGCCGGCCAGATAGGGCGCGGTCGTCAGCGCCATCACCGCCGCCGCGAACGCCGCCGCCCAGCGCCATTCGGCCGGGGTGACTAACCGGCGCTGCGCGGTCCCCATCGCCACACCACCAGCAGCAGGATCAGGCCGAGGCCGCTGAGCGCCAGGCCCAGGTAGACCGCGGGCGGCCGGAACTCGAAGACGACGGTGTGCGGCCCCGGCCCCAACGTCACGCGGCGCAGTATTGCCTCGGCCGTCTCGATCTCGACCGGCGTCCCGTCCACCCGGGCCTCCCAGCCCGGATACATTACCTCGCTGAGCGTCAACCGGCCGGGCCCGGCGGCGGCGACCTCGATCCGGTTGGGCGACCAGGCGTTGACCTTTGCCTCCCCGCCGCCCTCCATCCACGCGCGGGGCCGAAAGGCGCGGTTCTCGTAGACGCGCGTCGTCCCGAAGGTCCCTGCCCATTCGAGAGCCGGCGCGTCCAGCGGAAATTCAGCCGCAATATATTTCGTATTGAGTAATCCGAGTCGTTGCGCGTCCGGCACAGCGTCGGCGTTGGCCGAGCTCAGGTCGGCGCTCTCGAATGGCGGCAGCGTCACCGTGTAGCCGCGCACCGGCACGCCGCTGGCCTCGCCGATGAAACGGGCCGAGGCCGCCAGGTGCAGAGGGTTGACGCCGTCCACGTGCTCCAGGCCGTCGTCCAGCGGCAGGCTGTAGGACGGCGAGTAGACGCGAAACTCGCCCGGTCCACCCGTGCTGGACTGCGCCGCGACCCAGGCCGCAGCCGCGGCGCGCTCCGGGCGCGGCCTCGCCTCGATCAGCGTCACATCCACGCGCCACAGGTCCAGCACGGTCAACAGGACGACGGCCGCCGCTAGGCCGCGCGCCGGGGGCAGCCAGCGCGCCGTCAGCGGGCGGCGTCTCAGGCGCGGCAGCCCGTCGTCACACAACGCCTGCAGGCCGTGCGCGGCCAGCACCGCCGCGGCCAGCGCCACCACGAACCAGGCGCGCGGCGGGACGCGCAGGTAGGCCAGGCCCGGCACGAGCCGAAAGAGCAGCGGGAAGAGCGCGAAGTTGCCGCCGAGGGCGAAAGACCCGGCCAGCCACGCGGCGAGACCCCAGAACCATTGCCGGCGTGACAGGATGCCGAGCGGCGCCAGCAGCAGCGGGAGCACGCCCACGTAGGTCATCCATTCGTGAAAGCCGCGCAGGTTCGGGATGACCAGGCCGGCCAGGTACACCGGCGGCAGCGAGTAGATGGCGGCGTCCTCCACAGACAGCCCAGCCCGGCCGGAGAGCCCGACGAAGACGAACAGCGGCAGCGTCAACACGGCGCTCAATGCCAGGGCGAAAAACGCGAACCCGGCCGCGGCGCTCAATCCGCCCGCCAGGACGCGCGGCGGCGCGAACGGGGGTAGCGCAGCCAGCCAGTAAGCGCCGGCCAGCAACGCCGCGAAGAACGCCCAGCGCACATCGGCCAGGAGGATCAGGGCCAGGACCGCCCCCGCCCCCGCGCCGGCCCGCAGACCGCCGGCGCCCCTCACGCGCCGCATCGCCAGCAGGAGCCAGGGCGTCCACGCCACGGCGCAGGCCAGCGAGACGTGCCCGGCGCCGATGTGGGCGATCAGCTTCGGCGTCCCGGCGAAGGCCAGGCCCCCGAGCAACGCCGGGCCCACGGCGAGCCCGTCGGCGCACAGGTAGCGGAACAGGCCGTAGCCGCCCCAGGCCAGGTGCAGGGCGAGCAGCACGTTGAACCCCAGCGGCAGCGGCAGGATCAGCAACAGCAGATTCGGCGGATACCAGATCCCGGCCAGCGGATCGGCCGCAAAGGGCTGCCCGCCGAAGAGCTGCGCGTTCCACAGCGGCCATTGCCCGTATTCGAAGACCGCCCGGCGCCAGTATTCGGCGTTGGGCAGGTGCGTGATGAGCAGGTCGGTGAAGGCCGAGCCCGGCGGGAAGGCCACGCAATGGGGACAGGCAGTGAGCGGAGAGAGAAAAATCAATGACGCCAGGATAAAGGTCAAAGGAATCAGAAATAAGGCCCCGGGACCCTTCCTGGCGTCGAGGTCGTCCTTCATCCTTCGTCCGTCGTCCCTGGCCCCCGGCCCTTGATCTCAACGCTCATACACCGTCACGCCATCGTTCTGAAAAAACACCCGCCATCCCGACAGGTCCGGGCGCGGGCCGAGCGCAGCCTCGCGGGGGCCATAGAAGACAAGGTCCACGCCGCGCTCGTCCAGGAACGGCCCGGCCGGGGTCCGCCCGGCGTAGAACGCCTCCACGGCCTGTTTCTGGCGCTCGGCATCCACCGTCTCGTACTGGTGCCCGTAGAGCACGCGGGCGTCGCTCCGCGCCGGGATGAACATCCCGGTCTCCGGCGCCGCCAGCACCAGCGCCTCGGCCGGCAGGGCCGCGAAGGCTTCCACCTCGGCCCGCGCCAAAAAGACATCGGGCCGGCGCGCCATCACCACCGCCAGGGCCGCAATCCAGACCAGGAGGTTGCTGATAACTGAAGCCCCGCCGCCCAGGACGGCCAGGCGGCCGCGCCACGCCGCGGGCAGGCGCGGCGCGAGGACCTCCCGCCAGCCCTGCACCGCCAGCAGGCAGAGCGGAAACCACAGCCCGGTGGACATCCGCCGCTGCAGTGTGATCGGCGCATACACCAGCGCCAGGCCCAGGCCGAGCCAGATGAGCAAAATCATGTCCTCGGGCGACCGGCGCCGCGCCGC
>DAOUAB010000141.1:0-50994 GCA_034434015.1 Anaerolineales bacterium | reverse complement strand
CTCATGGACGGCGGCGCCACCCTGCCGCTGACGGGCGTCCTCAACGAGTCGGGGCGGGCCTGAGGCCCGCCCCGACGACCCGCGCCTACGTCCCCACCCGGCGATTACCGCTGAATCACCGGCAAATACATCAGCCGCAACGCCCCCACTTCATACGCCCCAACATCACACGGCGATGGCCGGAGGAGACCGCGCTGATCCTCGGTCTCGCACACGTAGCCCGTCGCCTCCGGGTTGCCGGCGTCGCGGGCCGGGCTGGCGTCGAGCAGGGCGTGCGTGAGCGTCGCCCCGCCGTTGTCGCTCAGCGGCGCCAGTTGCGGGTCAATCACGGACGCAGTACCGAACTGGTCGTCAGGCCCGGGCGTGATCACACAATTGCTGTGCACCAGATCGCCGATCAAGTTGTGATCCTGCGAGGTCGCCGTCTGGCTGCCGCCGCGCGCGCAATCCGGATAAGACACGCCCGCCGAAGCGTCGAAGTTGCCGGCGATCAGGCTGTTGCTCAGGATCAGGCCGCTGCTGACAAGGTAAACGCCGCCGCCATCGCCGGCGCCATCGCCGTCGCTGTCGGCCGTATTGGCGGTGATGGTGACGTTATTAAGGATCAACTGGAAGCCGGCCGGATCAAGATACAGGCCGCCGCCATCGGCTCTGGCGATGTTGTGGCTCAGGGTCACATTCCGCAAGGTGGTCTTAAAGCCGGCGACCAGGCCGCCGCCCTGGCCGGTGGGGTTGGAGGCCGTGTTTGAAACGACGCTGCTATTGGCGATGGACAACTCGCCATAATTAAACACGCCGCCGCCGGCCGGGCCGGTCCCGGCCGCCGTGTTGCCGGCCACCAGGCTGTCCACCAGCGTCACTGTTCCGTCCGTGTTGTTGGCGAGGCCGCCGCCTGAAAGGCTCGAGAAGTTGTCACGGAGCTCCACTTTGGTCAGGTCCAGCTCGGCGTAGTTGTTGTTGACCCCGCCGCCGAGACCGGCGACGTCGCCGCCGCGGATCACCAGCCAGGACACGTTCACTGCAAGATTGATCTCAGAAGTGCCCTGAACATCCAGCAACCGGTCATTCCAGCCGGCGCCGCCCGCGAGCGTCGCGGCCGCGCCGCCCGTCGTGGTCAGGGTGAGCGATTGCCGGATATCCAGGTCGCCGGTGACGTTGTTGTCCTCGTTGTTTCCGGTCCGCGTCAGTGTGTAGGTGACGCCGGGCTGGAGCAGGATGGTATCGCCGGCGGCCCCGGCCGGGCAGCCGCCAAACGCCTGCCCGCTGTTCACGGCGGTGATGGCCTCGCGCAGCGAGCAGGTCGCGTTGGCGACGAGGTCATATTCGTCAAGCGCGGTCGTGACGTAGAGCACGCCGCCCGTCGCCCGGGCGGGCGGGACAGGGGCCGGGGCCGCCAATCCCACGGCGACCAGGCCGGCCAGAAAAATGCGTCGCGCGTGCATGGCGCCTCCCATCCCCGCCGCCTTCACCGGACGGCGATCTCACCGTGGCCGGGCCCGACCGAGCCGATCACCCAGGCCATTTCTCCGGCGGCCTGCAAAGCGCTCACCAGGCCCGCCGCGCGCTCCGGCGCGACGGCGATGAGCAGGCCGCCGGAAGTCTGCGGGTCAAACAACAACTGCTGTTCCCATTCGGCCAGCGGGCGCTCGAACGTCACCCACCGCCGGTAAAACTCGGCGTTCCGCGTCGCGCCGCCCGGGAAGATCCAGGCCTCGCCGTAGCGCCGGGCGCCCGGCAGCCAGGGCAGCGCCGCAAATTCAAGCGCCAGCCCGACCGCCGACAGGTGCGCCATCTCATGCGCATGGCCGATCAGGCCGTAGCCGGTGATGTCGGTGACGGCGTGCGCGCCGGCCTCGCGCGCGGCGCGGCTGGCGGCGCGGCTCAGGCGCTTCATCGACGCCACGGCCGCCTGCACGTCGGCCTCGTCGGCGCGCCCGTTCTTGGCCGCGGTCGTGATCGTGCCGGCGCCCAGCGGCTTGGTCAGGACGAGTCGATCGCCCGGCCGGGCGCCGCCCTTGGTGAAGATGCGCCCCGGATGAACCAGGCCCGTGACCGCCAGCCCATACTTCGGCTCCCGGTCGGTGACCGTGTGCCCGCCCGCGATGGCGGCGCCGGCCTCGCGCACCTTCTCGGCCCCGCCGCGCAGGATGGCGCTCACCACCTCGCCCGGCAGGTCCTCCGGGAAGGCTGCCAGGTTCAACGCAAACAGCGGCTCGCCGCCCATCGCGTACACATCGGAGAGGGCGTTGGCAGCCGCAATCGCGCCGAAGTCGTACGGATCATCAACCACGGGCGGGAAGAAGTCCGCCGTGCTGATGATGGCCTGCTCGTCGTTCAGGCGATAGACGGCGGCGTCGTCCGGCGCGCCCAAACCTACCAGCAGGTCCGGGTAATCGGCGGTCGGGAAGAGATCGGACAAGGGGCGCAGCACGTGCGCCAGGGCCTCCGGGCCCAGCTTGCCCGCTCAACCCGCGCAGGACGCCAGACTCGTGAGGCGGATCATACGACCTGTTGTCATTGGCTCAATCCCTGACCGGCTGTTCGACTGCAAACAAGTATATCCGAGCCGAATAGCCAGCTTAATGCTAAACCGCGTCTGTAAGCGATGCGGTCAGAGTTAGTTGGCGTTGGGAGGCGGACCAAAGTCCTCCCTTGTGTATAATCTTCAAGAATGAGCCACATCGCCGCCGTCCAAACGGCCGCCCGCGCCCTCCAAGACAACATCGCCCGCGTCATCGTCGGCAAGACGGCGGCCGTGGAGTTGCTGCTGGCGGCGCTGCTGACCGAGGGCCATGTGCTGATCGAGGACGTGCCCGGCCTGGGCAAGACCAAGCTGGCCCGGTCGCTGGCGCGCTCGCTGGGCTGCTCGTTTCAGCGCCTGCAGTTCACGCCGGACCTGCTCCCCTCGGACATCACGGGCGTCAACGTCTTCAACCAGAAGACCGGCGAGTTCGAGTTCCGGCCCGGGCCGGTGATGGCCCAGGTGGTGCTGGCCGACGAGATCAACCGCGCCGGGCCGCGCACCCAGGCCGCGCTGCTGGAGGCGATGGAGGAGCGCCAGGTGACCGTGGATGGCGTCACCCGCGCGCTGCCGCGCCCGTTCATCGTCCTGGCCACGCAGAACCCGGTGGAGCTGGAGGGGACTTTCCCGTTGCCGGAGGCGCAGTTGGACCGCTTTCTGATGCGCCTGACTCTCGGCTACCCCGACGAAGACGGCGAGCGCGAAATCCTGCGCCGCTACCGGGCCGATGACCCGCTCCTCGGCCTCGAACCGGTGGTCGGCGGCGACGCCATCGGCGCGCTGAGCGCGGCGTGCCGCCAGGTCCATGTCAGCGAGGCCATCGAGACGTACATCCTGGCCGTGGTGCGCGCCACCCGCCAGGCGCCGACGGTGGCGTTAGGGGCCAGCCCGCGCGGCGCGCTGGCCCTGTATCACACCGCCCAGGCGCTGGCCGCAGTCCGCGGCCGGGACTTCGTCACCCCGGATGACGTGCAGGCGCTGACGACGCCGGTGCTGGCGCACCGCCTGATCCCGTCCAGCCAGGCGCGCCTGCGCGGCCGGGCCGCGGCCGACATCCTGGCCGAGCTGCTGGGCCAGGTCCCGGTGCCGGTCGAGGAGCGCTGGTCCGACAAAACGTGAACCACACCCGGATCGTCCTCCTCGCTCTGCTCGCGCTGTTGACGATCAGCCTGCTGCTGAACAACCCTCCCCTGTTCCTGCTCGCCGGCCTGCTGGCGCTGGTGGCCGCCTCCACCGCGCTCTGGCACCGCTATTGTCTGTCGGGCGTCACTTACACGCGCCGCTTCGGGGCCGAGCGGCTGTTCTGCGGCGAGACCACCGACCTGTGGGTGGAGGTGACCAACGCCAAGCCGCTGCCGCTGGCCTGGCTGAGGGCCGAGGACGAGTTCCCCGAACACGTCGCCCTGGCGCAGGCCACGGTCGGACCGTCCAGCAAGCCCAACCGGCGCACGCTCAGCCTGTTGTTCAGCCCGCGCTGGTACGAGCGTGTGCGGCGGCGCTACCGCCTCACGGCGCAGCGGCGCGGGCTGTACGAGTTCGGGCCGGCGCTGCTGGCCTCCGGCGACGTCTTCGGCTTTCGCACCCGGTACCTGGACGTGGACGAGCGCCAGACGCTGGTGGTCTATCCGAAGCTGGTGCCGCTCGAGCAACTCGGCCTGGAGGCCGCGCGCCCCGGCGGCGACCACCTGGCGCGTCAGCCCGTGGCGCCGGACCCGCTGCGCGTGGCGGGCGCGCGCGACTACCGCCCCGGCGACAGCATCCGGCACCTCCACTGGAAGGCCACGGCCCGGCGCGGCCAACTGCAAACCAGGCGTTTTGATCCCGGCGCCGCGCAGCAGGCCTACCTGTGCCTCAACAGCCAGACCCTGGAGCGGGTCTACGAGGGCGTGGACAGCGAGCGTTTCGAGACCGCCGTCGTCGTCGCCGCCTCGGTGGCCCAGGC
Source organism: Anaerolineales bacterium (assembly GCA_034434015.1). Taxonomy (GTDB): domain Bacteria; phylum Chloroflexota; class Anaerolineae; order Anaerolineales; family UBA6663; genus SpSt-583. The sequence continues at coordinate 46,531 of DAOUAB010000141.1, read as the reverse complement.
CTGGCTGGAGGCGCGGCACCCGGTGGGCCTGTTCGTCAACAGCAACGTGCAGGGCGGGCGCCATCGCGTGCGCCTGCCGGCCTCGCGCCACGCCGACCAGTTGACCCGCATCCTGGAAGCGCTGGCGGGCGTGACGTTCTTCCCGATGCTGCCCTTCGAGCGCATGCTGCGCCACGAGGCCGCGCAACTGCCCTTTGGCGCGGCCGTGCTGGCCGTGTCGGCGCTGGTCAACGAGCCGATCCTGTCGGCGCTGCTGGACCTGCAGAGCGCGGGCCACCCGGTGGCCCTGATCGCCGTCGGACGACCGGAGACGTTCGCGCCGCCGCCCGATCTGCGCGTGTACTGGGTGACGCAGAAGTGGGACGAGCTGGAGTCGGTGGCCTTCCCATGAAACTCTGGCGCCTCGTCGAGGACGTCGTCCTGCCCTTCGTCGCCGCGACGCTGACGACGACATGGCTGGCCCTGTGGACGCTCTGGCTGATCCGCTTCTTCATGCCCGGGCCGCCGCCGACGGCGCTGGCCGGGACGTTGCTGGCCGCGCACCTGGCCGGCGCGTTCCTCACCCGCCGGGCCGGGCGCCAGCAATGGTCGGCGCGGCGCCGGCAGATCGTGGGCACTGCCGCGGGCAGCGCGGCCCTGCTGGTCGTGCTGGCCGTCAGCTACAGCCCGCGCCTGTGGCTGGAGATGCTCAGCGGGCGCTCCGGCCTGGGCGGGCCCCTGTTCCTGGCCGTCAGCCTGATGCTGGCCGGCGCGCTCGCCTGGTGGAACGGGCTCGGGCTGGGCGCGAACACCGTGACGCGCGACCGGCTGGAGGGCGCCTTCTACACGGGCCTGCTGGCGCTGGCCCTGCTGCTGATCGCCAACAACTCCGGCCGGGCCCTGGCGGCCGGCGACCTGATCTGGCCGGTGCTGCTCTTCATCGGCCTGGGGCTTGGCGCGCTGGCCCTCACCGGCCTCCGCCGCCTCGGCCTGCAGGCGGACGGCGCGCGCAGCCAGTGGCGGGCCGTCGGCCGGGATTGGATCATCATGGCGCTGGGCCTCATCGGCCTGGTGCTGCTGAGCGGCGTACTGCTCGCCGGCATGCTGGCGCCGGAAGCCCTCGACCGCCTCGGCGCCGCGGCGTTCAGCCTCTATCAGGTCGCGGCGGCGGCCGTGGCCGTGGTCCTGGCGCCGCTCATCCTCCTGGCCGGGCTCCTGCTCGCGCCGCTGGAGGGCTGGCTCAGGAGCCTCGGCTTCGCGCTGGCCCAGGCCGTGCAGGCCGTGATGAGCGCCATCATGGCCCTGGTCGGGGTGTTGATGCGCTTATGGCTGACCCCGCCGGCCCGGTCGCCGCTGGCCCAGCAACTCCAGGAGGTCGTCAACTCGGACGGGTTCCGGGCGGCCACACGCGGCGGCACGCTGCTGATATTGCTGGCCGTCGCGGCCCTGATTTTTTGGGCCGCGCTGCGGCGCTCCGGCTGGCTGACCACGCCCGAGGGCGACGAGGTCCGCGAGGGCATCCTGTCGCGCGAGCTCCTCCTGGCGCAACTGCGCCGCCTGTTCACGCGCCGCCGCCCGGAGCCGCCGCCCCCGCCCTACCTGACGCTGGACGGGCCGCTGGACGACCCACGCCTGCGCGTGCGGCGGGCTTATCAAGATCTGCTGGCCTGGGCCGCGTCCTACAACCTGGCGCGCGCCGCCGGCCAGACGCCGCTGGCTTATTCCTCCCACCTGATGCGGGCGCTGCCGGAGGCCCGGGACGCCATCGCCGAAGTGACCGGCGCCTACCTCCAGGCCCGCTATGCCGCCGAGCCGCCCACGCCCGAGGCGGCGCGCCGGGCCGAGCAGTGCGTGGACCACGTGCTGGCGCTCTCGCCGCTGGGGTCAGCGAAGGCAGGGACAACAACGCATTACCGTCGCTCTGACGAGCAAAAGGACTGAAACCCATCCGGCCATCCGTTCCCACCGGTTGGCCGTCTGCCGCGCGCCGGGTCATGGGACGTCGCCGGCCCGCCGCCGCACGGAATGCGTCAAAAGACCGTATAATCGCTTCAATGACGATGAAGAAGAGCCGCCTCTCGCAACTGGAGGAGCGTATGGAGGCCCTGGTGGAGGGCACCTTCACACGTCTGTTCGCCGGCCGCCTGCACGCGCGCGACATCGCCCTGCAGCTGGCCCGCGCCCTGGAGGACAGCGCGGCCAACGGCATGCCGGCCCTGCGCTACGCCGTGCGCCTCAACCCGGCCGATGCCCAGGCCGTCCTCGGCGAGCAGCCGCGCCTGGCCGAACTCCTGGCCGCCGAACTGGTGACGGCGGCCCGCGACGTCAACGTGACCCTGCCCCACGTCCCGGAAGTCCTCATCTTGCCCGACCCGCTGCTCAAGGCGCGCAGTGTGACGGTCACGGCCGAAGCGCTGTCCGTCCACGACACCCAGGCGGCGGCCCCCGCCGGCGCGCCAGAGCCTCCCGGGACTCATCCCCTGGCCGCGGCGCCGAAAGCGTTTCTGATCCTGGAGGGCGAGCGGACCGTGCCGCTCACGCAGGCCATCGTCGGCATCGGGCGGCGGCTGGATAACCACATTATCCTGGATGACCCGCGCGTCTCGCGCGCCCACGCCCAACTGCGACTGCGCTTCGGGCGCTACGTGCTGTACGATCTGGGCTCCACCGGCGGCACCTTCGTCAACGGACAGCGCGTGCAGGAGTGCGTGCTGCGGCCGGGCGACGTGATCTCGCTGGCCGGCGTCCCCGTGATCTACGGCGAGGATGACACGTCCGCGGCGCCCCCGCCGGCCGCCGACTCGCCGCCGGCCCCCCGCCGCCCCGACCTGCCGACCCTGCCGCCCTCCCGCCCCTGACCGGCTCGCCGCCATGAGCCCTGCCACCGTCCTGCTGGTGTTACGCATCGCGCTCGCGGCGCTGCTGTACGCGCTGCTGGCCGCGCTGCTGTGGATGCTGTGGCGCGACCTGCGCCAGGCGGCCCGCCAGGGCCGGGCGCGCACCCAGCGCCTCGGCCGGCTGGTGGTGCTCGAATCGGAGGCGCCGGCCCTGGCGCCGGGCGCCAGCTTCAGCCTGCTGCCCGTCTCCTCGGTCGGGCGCGCGCCCACCAACACCGCCTACCTGCCGGATGAGACCTGTTCCCTGGAGCACGCCCTGCTGCACCTGCGCGACGGCCAGTGGTGGCTGGAGGACCTCGATTCGCGCAACGGCACGCGCCTGAACGGCGCGCCGATCGAGCAGCCGACGCCCGTGCTGCCCGGCGACGTGATCGGTGTCGGACGGGTAAAATTGAAGCTGGAGCTGGAATAAAGGAGCCTGTATGTCGGACAATATTCTCCTCGGCATCATCGGCGGCTCCGGCCTGTACCAGATGGCCGGCCTGACCGAGATCGAAGAGCGCACCGTGGAGACCCCCTTCGGCCCGCCCAGCGACGCCCTGGTCCTCGGCCGGCTCAACGGCCGGCGGGTGGCCTTCCTGGCCCGCCATGGCCGCGGCCACCGCCTCACGCCCTCCGAGGTGAATTACCGCGCCAACATCTACGCCTTCAAGGCGCTGGGCGTGACGCGGCTGGTCTCGGTGAGCGCGTGCGGCAGCCTGCGCGAGGACTACGCCCCCGGCCACATCGTCATCCCGGACCAGATCTACGACAACACCAAAGGCCGCGAGCGGACCTTCTTCGGCGGCGGCCTGGTGGCGCACGTCGGCGTGGCCGACCCGTTCTGCCCGACGCTCTCGCCGCTGCTGGCCCAGGCCTCCCGGGCGACCGGCGCCACCGTCCACACCGGCGGCGCGTTCGTCACCATCGAAGGCCCGCGCTTCTCCACCAAGGCCGAGAGCCACGCCTTCCGCAAACTGGGGATGAGCCTGATCGGGATGACGGCCTCACCCGAGGCCTTCCTGGCCCGCGAAGCCGAAATCTGCTACGCCTGCATGGCGCACGTCACCGATTACGATGTCTGGCACCACTCCGAGGAGCCGGTGACGGTGGAAATGGTCATCCGCACGCTCAACCAGAACACAACCTACGCCCAGCAGGCCATCGCCAACCTGGTGACGCTGCTGGCGTCCCAGCCCGCGGACTGCGCGTGCCAGCACGCCCTGGCCGACGCTATCATCACCGCCCGCGACCGCCTCCCGGCGGAAACGAAAGAGAAGTTGAAATTGCTGGTCGGCAAGTATGTGGGCTGACGGCTGATGGCCGACCAACGTGAACGACAACTGCTCAGCCTGGCCGGCGCGTTCGTGCTCGTCTCGGCGGCGGCGCTGGCCCTGGCCCCCTTCGCCCGCGCCGACACCTGGGCGCTGTCCGGCGAGCCTTTGTCCTTCGCCCTTGGCCCGTGGGAATTGGGTAGCGGGTATTGGGATTTCCGCCTCTGCCTTTACCCCGCCGCCTGGCTCGTCTGCGCCCTGGCCGCGCACTGGGCGGCCCGCCGGTATCTGCCCGGCCATGATCCGTACCTGCTGCCCGTCATCTTCGCCCTGAGCGGCTGGGGCCTGGCCCTGATCTGGCGGCTGGCGCCGGGCTTCGGGCTGCGCCAGACCCTCTGGCTGGTCGTCGCCACCGCCGCGCTGCTGGGCGTGGTCATCTTGCCCGGCGATCTGCGCTGGCTGCGCCGCTATCGTTACACCTGGCTGGCCGCCGGACTGGCGCTGGCCGCGCTCACCTTCGTCGCCGGCGTCAACCCCGAGGGTTACGGCCCCCGTCTCTGGCTGGGCGCGCTCGGCGTGTTCGTGCAGCCCACCGAGGCGCTCAAGCTCCTCCTGGTCATCTTCCTGGCCGCCTACCTGGCCGACCGCCGCGACCAGCTCTTCGCGCCCGACGCCGGCCCGCCGCCCGGGCTCAACCCGTTCGCACGCCTGCCTTACTTCCTGCCGCTGCTCACGGTCTGGGGCTTCTCCATGCTCATCGTCTTCGCCCAGCGCGACCTGGGGATGGGCATGCTTTACTTCGCCGCCTTCCTGGTGATGCTGTACCTGGCCTCCGGGCAGGCGCAGTATGTCCTGGCCGGCGGCATCCTGCTGACGCTCGGCGCCGTCGTCGGTTACGCGCTGTTCGATGTCGTGCGGGTGCGCGTGGACGCGTGGTGGAACCCGTGGCTCGACCCGAGCGGGCGCTCCTTCCAGATCGTGCAGTCGCTCATCGCGCTGGCGGCCGGCGGCCTGTTCGGGCGCGGGCCGGGCCTGGGCGCGCCGACGCTCGTGCCGGTGGCGCACTCGGACTTCATCTTCGCGGCGCTGGCCGAGGAGTGGGGGCTGGCGGGCATGCTGGCGCTGCTGGGGCTGCTGGCCGTCCTGGTGTTCCGCGGCCTGCACCTCGCCCTGCGCGCGCGCGGCGCTTTTCACCAACTGCTCGCCGGCGGCCTGGCGGCGCTGCTGGGGCTCCAGGCCCTGCTGATCATCGCCGGCGTGATCCGGGCCGCGCCCCTCACCGGCGTCACCCTGCCGTTCGTCAGCTACGGCGGCTCGTCGCTGGTCGTCAGCTTCGTGATGGCGGGCCTCCTGCTCAAGCTCTCGGCGGCGTCCCCGCCGACCCCCGCCCGACCGTGACGCGCCGATGACCGCGCAAATCCATCGCCTGGCGCTGGCCTTCGCGGCGGCCTTCGCGCTGCTCGCGCTCCTGGCCGGCTACTGGGGCCTGGTCCGCCGGGACGACCTGCTGGCCCGCGCCGACAACCCGCGCCGCCTGCTGCTCGAGCGCCGCGCCCCGCGTGGGACTATCTACGACCGGGACGGCGCCGTGCTGGCTGAGTCGCGCGGCGCGCCCGGCGATTACACCCGTTACTACCCGTATCCCGCGCTGGGCCCGGTGCTGGGCTACGTCTCGCCCTTCTACGGCACGGCCGGGGTCGAGGCCGCCGCCGACGCCTTCCTGCACGGCGAGGTGGCGGGCGACGACGACTGGGCGCGCGCCTGGGCCGAGCTGGCCGGCCGGCCGCCCGTCGGCCGCGCCGTGCGCCTGACGCTGGACCTGGACCTTCAGCGCCTGGCCGATGAGGCGCTGGGCGAGCGGACCGGGGCCATCGTGCTCCTGGATGCGGCCGGCGGCCAGGTCCTGGCGCTCGCCTCGCACCCGGCCTTCGACCCGAACACGCTGGATGAGAACTGGGAAGTGTTGGTCACCGACGCCCGCGCGCCGCTGCTCAATCGCGCCACGCTCGCGCTCTACCCACCGGGCGGCGCGTTCGCGCCGGCGCTGATGGCGGCGGCCCTGCAGGCCGACATCGCCCGGCCCGACACGGCCTTCGCGGCGCGCGGCGCCGCCGGGTCGGAGACCGGGCTGGAAACGGGTTGCCGCGTTGCGATCACGGCAGAGACGCTCACCCTGACCGAGGCGCTGCGCCTGGGATGCCCCGGCCCGTTTGCGGAACTGGGGGCGCGGCTGGGCGAGCGCCGGCTTGAGCAACTCTTCGCCGACCTGCGCCTGGTGGAAGCGCCGCAGATCGGGCTGCCGACCGCGGCCTCGACGCCGGACTTCTCCGATCCGGCCGCGCTGGGCGCCGGTCAAGGGTCGCTCACCGTGACCCCGTTCCACCTGGCGCTGGCGACCGCCGCGCTGGCCCGGCGGGGCGAGCTGCCCGCCCCGCAGTTGTTGAGCGCGGTCCAGGCCCCCGACGGGACCTGGCAGCCCGTCGCCGCGATGGATCACCCCGTGGCGGCCTTCGCGCCGGAGACGGCCGATCAGGTGAAGGCTCTACTGCGAGAAGGGCACACGGCCACAGCCGCGCTTGGGACGGCCGGGCAGACCCTGGCCTGGTTCACGGGCTTCGCGCCCTTCACCGACACGCGTTTCGCGGTCGCCGTGGTGCTGGAGGACGGCGACAGCGCCGCGGCGGAACAGATCGGGCGGGCGCTGTTGACGGCGGCCACGCAGGCCGCGCCATAGCGCATAGCCTCACACCGCTCCCCAGGCGCAACGCCATCCTGATCATCCCCCGAATGGCTACGCGCAACAAGCGCGCCGCTGCGCCTGGCGCTGACGCTGTGTGACGGGCTGTGCCTGACCGTCGAGGATGACGGTGTGGGGCCGACGCCGGGCCGGGGCGACGAGGGCCGTGGGCACGGGCTGGCCCTGCACGGCGCCATGCTGGCCGTGATCGGCGGAACGCTGAGGGTGGAGGGCGAAGCCGGGCGCGGCCTGCGCGTGACGCTGCGCGTGCCGCTGGTCGCGGCGACCGCAGAAAAGTGAACGCCGGGGCGGTTTCCCCGGCGCTGTGCCCCTAGAGGGACTCGAACCCCCACTCTAACGCTTAGAAGGCGCTTGCTTTATCCACTTAAGCTATAGGGGCATGCGCGGGTATTGTAATGTGATTCGGGGATTGTGTGAATCGCGGGCGCGGCCCGCCCGATCGCGGGCACAACCCGCTCTTACGACGCGCCGCCGACGACGGGCGGGAAGAGGCTCACCTGGTCGCCGTCGTGCAGCGTCGTCGCCAGGTCGGCGGCCTGGTTGTTGACGAAGGCATTGCGCACCAGCCTGGCGGGCAGCTGGAGGGCGGGCGGCAGGTCGGCGACCGTGGCGCCGTCGGGCAGCGTCACCGCCAGCGGCGCGGAGCGGTTGGGGCCGGGGTGATGATCGCGGAGCAGGGCAAAGAGCTTGACGTAGACCTTCATTCAGCGTCGTTGAGCACCGGACGCAGGCCCTTGTAGACCGACCGGCCCGACAGCGTGCGCAGGATCGTCGTCGCCGGGCGGTTGATCTGCTCGCTCAACTCCTGCGGCGTCAGCGGCTGGTTGCCGTTGTGCAGGAACAGGTGAAAGACCGCATCCACCAGCGACGTGTGCTCGGTCAGGAATTCCTCGGGCGGCTTGCATTGCGTGCGCAACAGGTATTGCAGCCGGTCCACCGAGCGCACTTCGCCGGTCTCCAGGTCTACGGCGTCCACCTGCTCGCCGCCGGTGTAATTCGCGAACGCCGCCTGGGATTCGGGGCGCAGATGCTTGAGCACATCCACGCGCAGCTCGCGGCCCTCGCGGTCCCACCAGGAGAAATCGATATGAAATTTCGTCTCCAGCGTCGGCTTGACGAAGACGCTGGTTGCGTCAGACAGGGGGCTCACCGGCTTACTCCGTCCACTGCGATTGATCGAAGCGCCAGTAGGCGTCGCCCACGTGCGCATAATAGGGGCGCGTCAACAACTCGGCGAAGATCGGCTCGGGCGGGCAGCGACGCACCACGTTGACGGCGGCGTAGAGCGTCTTGGCGTGGACGGCGCTCTGCGGGTTGAGCTTGGCCAGCTCACGGAACAGGTCCGCCACCAGACGCGGGAAAGGGATAGACTGGCTCTTGAGCCAGACCTCGTCGATGGCCACCGGGTTGTCCACCGCCACAACCATCAGGTCATCATAGCTCACGCCGATCTGGCGCTTTTGCATCGTGAAGCCCAGGCGCCCGTCCGGCAGCGGCGCGGCGGTCCGCACCCACTCGCGCGCCGGCCGGCGTTTGGCCGCCCGGATCTTCACCTCGCCCGCCGTCGCGCCCCGGCTCACGGTCATCTGCCCGCCGACCGTGAAGTCCAGTTTCCGGTACCACTCGTCCAGGCCGTAAACATAGCGCCCGGACCGGACAACCCAGGCCGGGATCGCGTCGCCGGTGTCGGCGTCCACAAACATGAAGCGGATGCGCGGCGACTCGTACGCCGTCGGGAACAAGTGCTGCAAGCGCGGCGACAGCGGCAGCGTGCCCACCCGGCGATGCGGGAAGGTCAGCGTCAGGGTCACCTCGTCCGCCGGCTCCCGGCCGGCAGGCGCCAGGCTGAATTCGTCATCCACCTCGTCAATCAACGCCCGCAGGGCCGGCGTCAGCACCGAGGCGTCGAACTCCGGCGCGGCGTTCTCGAGGCGGCGCGGCGGGAAGAGCACTTCCGGCGGCTCGAGCCGGCGCAGATACCAGAGCACCTGACCCGCCGGGCCGACCTCGTCGAAGCGTTCGTCCTCCTGCAAGGCGTAGTGCAGCGAAAAGGCCTGCAGGCGCGGGTTGACGTTGGCGGGCAGGCCGACCTCCTTCAGGAGCGCCTCGGTCGGCAGCGGCCCGCCGCCCGCCATGTCCAGCACGGCCTCGGCCAGGTTGAGGTGGCCGATGTTGACGTTAGCGAGCAGGGCGCGCGGGAACCACCGCCCGGCCACCCGGACGATGTCCGGGCTGGATTTCAGGCGCGCCTCCAGCTTCGCGATCACGGTGCTGCCATGCCGGGCGAAGAGGTCCTCCGGCTCGGCCAGCTCGGCGTCGCCGTGATACACCGTCTGCATGTTGAGCGGATGGTCGGCCAGGCGGGCGGCGTACTGGCGCGTCTCGCGCCCGTCCCCAAAATCAACGGCGATGACGTCAAAATCGCCCAGGTCCGGGTTGTGTCCCGGCCGGACGCCCACCACGGTGCCGATGGCGAAGCGCGGCGCCGAGAAAGCCACCTGCTGGCCGACGGTATAAGTCTCCTTGGGGAGATAAGGGACGGCGCCCTGCTCGCGCCGTTTGAGGGCCTCCGCTTCGCGCTCAACGCGACGCCGGATGATGAACTGCGCCATCTCGGCCGTGGTCAGCGGGGTCTCTTCCTCAAGCAGGAGGTTATACAGTTGCTCCAGATCCGAGTCTTCGATCGTGAAGCCGACGCCCCAATAATCTGCCTTCTGTGTCTGCGATCCGGTCAAGTTATCAGCCTCAATGCTGCGGAGTAGCCTAACGCCGATTAAGGATTATACTCGGCGTGGGGGGGTTTGCAACAGCAAGAACAATCACAGGAAAAGGCGCCTATGGCTTCTCAATGGGTAACCGTCTTCACCGCCCGCGGCCACCTGCACGCGGAGATCATCCGCGGCCTGCTGGAATCTGCCGGCCTGGCGGTGCAATTGAACCAGGAGGGGGCCGGCGCCGCCTACGCGTTCACCGTCGGCCCGCTGGGCGAGGTGGACGTGATGGTGCCCGAGGAGCGCCAGGCCGAGGCCGAGGCGCTGCTGGCGGCGATGGACGCCGGCGAGCTGGACAGCGGCGACGCCGGCCCGGAGCCTGACTCGCACGATGAGCCTGACGCAAAGCGTTAGCGCTTACCGCTGGCCTTGACCGCCCTTGTCCCTACGGGAAGGCGGTCTCCGTCCACGCCAGCGGCTCCACCTGGAAGCCGCCCACCCACACTTCCCAGTGCAGGTGCGGCCCGGTGACGCGGCCGGTGGCGCCCTGATAGCCGATGACCTCGCCCGGCTGCACACGCTGTCCGACCGTCACCAGGATCGACGACTGGTGCCAGTAGCCGGTCAACACCCCCCAGCCGTGGTCAATGATCGTCGCGTTGCCGCGCACGGTCAACGGCTCGGCCAGCACCACCACCCCGGCGGCCGGCGCCGTGATCGGCCGGTCCTCGGCCCCGGAGAAATCAACCCCGCCGTGAAATGAATCGTACGGGCCGCCGTTGTACGAGCGCAGCGACCCGAAGCGTGACCGGATGGCGCCGACCGACGGCAGCAGGAACGGCCCGCTCCACAGGCGCTCCGGCGAAACCTGCGTCACCACGGCCTGCACCCGCTCGAACTCCGGCTGGACAGCGGCCGGGTCGAGCGTGGCGGGGTCCACGGTCAGCGGCGGATCGGTGGCGTACTGCCCCTGGCGCACCGGAAACGCCTGCGAGAAGCGCGCCTCGCCCGAAGCGCCCCGCGCGCGGAGCGACAGCGGGTACAGGTTCGGCTCGGCCAGGCGGTAAACGCCGAGCAGCGCGTACTGAGTCAGAGGCTCGGCCGGATCGGCGTGGAAGCTTAAGGCCCAGTCGCCCAACGCGCCGGAGACCTGCGCGGCCTCGGCCAGGCGCACCTGGATGACCAGGGTGCCGCCCTGCTCGGCGGGCGTCGGGCGCAGCTGGATGTCCTGCAACGGCCAGGGCAACGCCTTGATCGCCGCCTCCCCGCCCGGAACGACCATGAGCGCGCCCGGCGGCGGCGCGCCCGGCGTCTCCCGCCGGTTGGCGGCGGCCAGCGCCCACGGGTTCTGGCCCGCCGCGGCCGCCAGCGCCAGCAGACTGTCGCCCGGCCGCAGCGTCTGCGTCAGACCGGCCGCGAGCGGCGCGCCGCCATCGGCCTGGTCCAGCACCACCAGCGGCTGGTTGATGTAAAGCTGGTCCGGGTTGATCAGGCGGTTCAGGCGGACGAGGGTCGCGCGCTGCAGGCCGAAACGCAACGCCAGGCTCTCCAGAGATTCGCCCGCCTCCAGGAAGTGCAGGCTGAGTGTGCCCGCCACCGCGTCGAAACCCGGGATGACCAGCGCCTGGCCGATCTGCAGCCGGTCGGCGTTGACGGTGGGATTGGCGGCCTGCAGGGCCGCCAGCGTCAGGCCGAACTGGCGCGCGATCGCGAACAGCGTGTCGCCCGGCTGGACGATATAGACCGGCCCGTTCGTCTGCGCCTGCGCCGGCCGGCCGGCAGCCGCCAGCGCCAGGCTAACGGCCAGCAGCAGGCGGGACGTCCACAAAATCCACTTCATCGCCAACGGAAATTCTCTCCAGCAGGTCCGGGGCCGCTTCCAGCGTATAGCGCGCCGGCGCTCGCGGCGCGTAATAGGGCCGCCACGGCAGCGCCAGGACTTTATCCACCACGCGGCCCGCGTCGTCAATCCAGACCGCCGCGATCGGGAACGGGACAAAGAACATGTGGATCGACGTCGCCAGCCGGCCGGCGACCGCCTCGCGCAGGAGCAGGGCCTCGCCCGGCCTCAGCCCGCGCCGGAACATCAGGCCGCGCAGCCGGCACAGGAACGACTCACACCGGCGGGCGTCCGCGACGATCACGGCCCCGGTCCGGCGCAGGCGGACGGCGACATAGCGATCCATGAGACAAAGAAAGAGGCCGGCCCGCACGCCTGTGCGCCGCCGGCCCCGCGTCCCTCCACAGCCCGAAGCGTCAGCCGCTAGGCCGGCTTCTCGCGCTCCCGGCGAGCCAGGACTTTTTCGACGCTGTCCACCAGGTCCTGCGGCCCGAAGGGCTTGGTGATGTAATCGTCCACCTTGGCGATGTGCAGCCCGAGCACCTTGTCGATGCTCTGCGCCTTGGCCGTCACCACGATCACGGGGATATGCTTCGTGGCGTCGTTGGCCTTCATCTTCTGGTAGACTTCCCAGCCGTCCATATCCGGCATCATCAGGTCCAGCAGCACCACGTCCGGCTTTTCGCGCTGGACGGCGTCCAGGCCCTCCCGCCCGCCCATGGCGCCGATCACCTGGTAGCCCTTGCGGCTCAGTATCAGGCGCATGAGGTCGATCATCTCCGGCTCGTCCTCGATGCACACCACGCGTTTGGTCGTCTCCATTCAAGCCTCCCAGCTCCGACGTCGGGAGAAGTGTACCATAAGCGAACGGCAGGGCAACAGGCCGAATGGCCCACCGGCCGCGCCCACGCCGCTGGCCCGCCCGCGACGGGCAAACAGAGACGCAGGCCGCCTGAGTTCGGCCAGCAGGTATAATCCAGGCCACTCCACACACGCCGAGGCATAACGACATGACGGTGACCCGGGCGGGCGACATCATCCAGTTGGTCGGCCGCGACCGCAAGAGGCAGACGTTTATCTTCCGGCTGGCGCCGGGCGAGAAGTTCCACACGCACTTCGGCATGATCGAGCACGACGCCCTGATCGGCCTGGAGCTGGGCACCGAGATCGCCACCCACAAAGGCCACGGCTTCTACCTGCTCGAGCCGTCCACCGACGACCTGATCCGCGATCTCCGGCGCAACTCACAGATCATCTACCCCAAGGACATCGGCTACATCCTGATGAAGATGGCCATCGCGCCGGGCAAGACCGTGGTCGAATCCGGCACCGGCAGCGGCGGCCTGACCACCGTGCTGGCGCAGATGGTCGGCCCGCAGGGGCGCGTGATCAGCTACGACGTGCGCGCCGACATGCAGGCGCTGGCGCGCAAGAACCTGGAGCGCGTCGGGCTGGCCGAGCGCGTGACGTTCAAACTGCGCGACATCGCCGAGGGCTACGACGAGACCGACGCCGACGCGCTCTTCCTGGATGTCCCCAACCCGTGGGACTACGCCGCCCAGGTCCGGCGCGCGCTCAAGGGCGGCGGGTTCTTCGGCAACATCGTGCCGACGGCCAACCAGGTCTCGCGCCTGCTGGAGGCCTTGCAGCGCAACCGGTTCGACTTCCTGGAAGTGTGCGAGGTCCTGATCCGCTATTACAAGGTCGTGCCGGAGCGCCTGCGGCCGACCGACCGCATGGTGGCGCACACCGGTTACCTGACCTTCGGCCGGGCCGTTCACTGGAAGGCGCCGGAGCCGCGCGACGCGGCCGACGCCGGGCCCGATGAGGTCGCGGCCGATGAAGACGCGCCGGAGAGCGACGATTTCATCTAGTCCGCTGGATGGCCTGACGCCATCCCCCTTGTCCGCGCCTCCGGCCACGCCGCCCCCCCGCCAGGTCGTCGTCATCGGCGCCGGCCCGGCCGGGCTGACGGCGGCGGTCGAGTTGTGCCGCCGCCGTTACGCGGTGACCGTGCTGGAGAAAGACCGGCTGGTGGGCGGCATTGCGCGCACCGAGAGTTACCACGGCTACCATTTCGATATCGGCGGACACCGCTTCTTCACCAAAGTCCCGGAGGTGGAGCGCTTCTGGCATGACCTGCTCGACGGCGATTTCCTGGAGCGCCCGCGCATCTCGCGCATCTTCTACCGGGGCAAGTTCTACGATTACCCGCTGCGGCCGCTGAACGCCCTGCGCAACCTCGGCTTGTGGACCAGCCTGGAAGTGCTGCTCAGCTACCTGCAATCGCAGCTCTTCCCGTACCCGAACGAGGACACTTTCGAAGAATGGGTGTGCAACCGCTTCGGCAAGAAGCTGTACACGCTCTTCTTCAAGACCTACACCGAGAAGGTCTGGGGCATCCCGTGCTCGGAGATCCGGGCCGAGTGGGCCGCGCAGCGCATCCAGGGCCTGTCGCTGCCGGTCGCGATCCGCAACGCGCTGTTCGGGCCGCCGGGGGAGAAGGTAATTAAGACCCTGATCCAGCAGTTCCACTATCCGCGCCTCGGCCCCGGCATGCTGTGGCGGGCGGCGGCGGACTTCGTGGGCCGTTCCGGCGGCCTCGTCTATCTGGAGACCGACGTGGCGGCGCTGCGCCATACCGGCGGCCGGGTCACCGATGTGGTGGCGCGCCAGGCCGGCCGCGAACGCGTCTTCGACGCCAGCCACGTCATCTCGTCCATGCCGCTCTCCGAATTGATCGCCAGGCTCGACCCGCCGGCCCCGCCCGAGGTGCTGGCGGCGGCGCGCGGCCTGACCTACCGCGATTTCCTGACCGTCGTGCTGATCGCGCGCGGGCGCGACCTGTTCCCGGACAACTGGATCTACATCCACTCGCCCGAGGTGCATGTGGGCCGGGTGCAGAACTTCAAGAACTGGAGCCCGGACATGGTGCCGGACCCGGAGACGACGTCGCTCGGGCTGGAATACTTCGTGAACGAGGGCGACGCGCTGTGGACGATGGCGGACGCCGACCTGATCAGCCTGGGCCGGCGCGAAATGGCGCAGATCGGCCTGCTGCGCGCCGACGACTTCCTCGACGGCGTCGTGATTCGCCAGCCGAAGGCGTACCCGGTCTACAACGGCACGTACGCCCGTTACCTGGCGACAATCAAGAGCTATCTGCTGGGCTTCGAGAACCTGCAGACCGTCGGCCGCAACGGGCTGCACAAGTACAACAACCAGGACCACTCGATGCTGACCGCGATGCTGGCGGTGCGCAACCTGGACGGCGAACGCCACGACGTCTGGGACGTGAACACCGAGCGCTCCTACCACGAGGAGATCCGCATCCCGCCGCACTCGGCGCTGTCGGCAGACGAGGCCGGGACGCCCAGCGCATGACGCCCGCATTGATTGAGACGCAACTCCTGCTCGAGGCGCTGCGGATCGGCCAGACCGCGGCGGACTGGCAGGCCGCGTGCGACCGGGCCGGCGTGGACAGGGACCACCTGGCGGTGCGCGCCATCGTGCTGGGGCTGGCGCCGCAACTGCACCAGCGTCTCAAAGACTGGCGGCTGCCCATCCCGCCGCGCGCCACGGCCAAGCTGGCGGTGACCTACCAGGCCCAGGCGCAGCGCAACGCCGGCCTCTTCGACCAGCTGGCCGACGTGCTGCGGGCCTGCGCCGGGCGCGGGCTGCGCGCCATCGCGCTCAAGGGCGTCCACCTGGCGGCCCTGATCTACCCCGACCCCGCCCTGCGCCCGATGAACGACATTGACCTGCTCTTCGAGCCGGAGGCCCTGCCCGAGGCCGAGGCCCTGCTGGAGGCGCTCGGCTATGGCGGCAAACACAAGGCGGCCGGGTCCGGGCCGGGCGTCGTCAAGCACACCAGCACGTTCAAACGCCCGGGCGCAGAAGCCGCCACGCCCAACCCCTACCTCTCGGCTGAGGCCGGGCGCTTGATCGAACCGCACACCTCGCTCGAAGAGTCCTGGTTCGGCTTGCGCGTGGACATCACACCCGGCGTGCGCGAGCGGGCTGTGGAAACTTACCTGGCCGGCCAGCCGTGCCGGGTGCTGGCGCGCGAGGACCTGCTCCTGCATCTGTGCGTCCACTTCTGCTTTCACGTCATCGCCGGGTCGCCGGCCATGGTCCAGTTGGTCGACCTGGCGGTGGTCACGGCGGCGGGCGGCGTGGACTGGCCGACCTTCACCGCCCGGGCGGCGGAGCGCCGCGCCGCGCCGTACGCGCTGGCCGCGCTCTCCCTGGCGGACCGGCTGCTGAGCGCCCCGGTCGGCCAGGCGCTGCCCGATCTGGCCCGCTCCACCCCCCCGCACCTGCGCGCGCGCGCCGCACGGCTGGACCTGGCGACTCTGCTGGCGCGGACCCAGCAGAAGCCGCTGGTCACGCTGACCGACCGGCTGCGGCGCGGGCTGAGCGACCGGGCCGAGGCCGCCCGCTGGGCGCCGGACTGGCGCGGGCGATGGCGGGTCTGGCAGACGGCGCTGCGCCTCCACCGGACCGATACCGCGCAATTGATCCTGAAGACGGTTCTTGCAAAAAATCGCATTAAGTAGGTAGGGATTAGAAGTTTTGTACAATCGCTATGCCGGCTCGATACCCAACTGCATGCTTCTAGCCAGAAGGAGACGCACTACCTCACATCTGCCCATCACGCCACCCACTCTCCGATTGGAGAGGCCCTCTCTCAAGGAGAACCGCCATGTACCAGAAGCCCGAGCTGACCAAGCACGAAGACCTGACGCAAGTCACCTTCAGCAGCCACTAAGCGACTGGCGTCGCGCCCGGCCGGCCCTGACCGGCGGGGCGCGAGGCACCGGGTCTGCCCGTACTCGCAGCGAGAACTCTGGCATGTGGGTGTAGCGCGTCTCCCTGTGGCTAGAAGATCAGAGGCCCCGTTTGAAGTTTTCCTCACTCCTTTCGCTGACCCTCACAACCCTGGGAGGTGCGGCGGCCGGCCGCCTCCTCCAGCGCCGCCACGGCTGGGAAGCCGGCCACCGCCGCGTGGCGATCTGTGTTGACCTGGATGACGTCCTCGCCGTCGCCCTGCGCGCCGATCGGCCGCTGGACGACGTCCTGCATGAGCTGGCCCACCATGGCGCCACACACGCTTCCCTGCCCGAACTCACGCTCAACCGCCTGCGCGCCTCCGGAGCGCTGACGCCGCGGGCGCCGGCCCGCACGGGCGGGACACGCGCGGGCGGGGCACGCGCGGGCGGGTCTGAGACCCGCCCCTACATGAATTGGAATCATTTCAATGCCGCGCCGGAATTGGTGGGGCCACTGGCCGCGGAACTCGCCGCGCGCCTGCCCTATACCGGGGCCCGCGTGAGCGGCGCGAGCACCCTGGCCTTTGCCGGGGACCTGGCCGTCCTGGGCGAGATCGGCCTGGGCTTCGACGCCGGATTGGCCGAGCGTGTGCGCCGCGCCGGGCTGGATTGCGTCCCCCGGCCCGTGAGCTACGCCTGGCCGGAGGACCGTCTGATCGACCTGACCCTGGCGCAGGCCGCGGTCTTCGGCCGCCTGGTGGCCTTCGACGGCGACCTGATCCTGGGCCACGAGATGCACCTGGACGCGACGCTGCGGGCCATGGAGCGTGAGGGGCTGGCGCTCGTCTACTTCGCCGAGTCCCGCCACCAGAAGGGCGACTGGTTCGTGGCCAAACGGCGCGCGCCGCACGTCGTGCTGGCGCACCGCTTCACGCCGGCCGAGATGACGCCGCTGGACTTCCACGCCGCCGCCCACCACTGGGCGCACCTGGCGCGCGAGCGCGGCCTCCGGCTGTGCTACGTCAACGCCTTCAAAGTCCTGCACGCCGCCGAGCCGTTGGAACTGCTCCACTACGTCGAGCACATCCGCGAGGCCCTGGAGCACGCGGGCTTCCAGGTGACGAAAGACGTGTGCGCGCCCACCCCGGCGCCTGGTCCGGACAGACGGGACCTGGCGCTGGTCGGGCTGGCCTCAGCCGGGGCGGCGGCCGCCGCCGTCAACGCCGCGCTCGATCTGCCGGAGGCGGCGGGCGGGCCGCTGACGGTCGTCGCGGCCGGCGGCGCCGCGGCGTTGCCGTTTCTGGAGCGCCCCCGCAGCGAACTGGAGGCGCTATACCCGCCGTCGTATGCGCCCAAGGCGCTGGCCCTGGCCGCCGCCGCCTTCGCTCCGGCGGCGGCAGTGCAACTGGCGCGGCGCGAGGGCGCGGGCGGCTGGGCCGTCGGCGTCGTCATGCAGGCCGGGACCGCCGCCGCCCTGGCCGCGGCGACCAGCGGCCCGGACTACGCGCTCAGGATCGAGACCTACAAGGGCTTCAACCTGGACTGGGCGTTGCCGCTGGCCGCCGCCGCGCTCACGCTCCCGGAGGCGCGTTCCCGTTTCAGCGCGCTGGCCCTGATCGCGGGCCTGTGGGCGCTCGCCAACCCGCGCCACCCCGACCTGCTCGCTCGATTCGACCCGGCTCATGCCGAGGGCCATACCCATCACCTCTCGGCCGCCGCGCGCCTGGCAGGCGACCTGCGCCTCGCGCTCGGCCCGCAGCCGGCGCGCAAGTGGGCGGGCCTGGGGCCATTCGCCACGGCCCTGAGCGTGGTCCTGGCCCGCCACGACCGGCAGGGCGCCGCCGCCGTGGCCGCGGCTGTGGGCGCGCTCGGCGGGGCCCTGGGCCTGGTCGGTTTCCGCCGGCCGGAGCGCGCGTTGGCCGTGACACTGCGCGAGGCCGGGCCGAGTTTCGCGGCCGGCGCTGCGCTGGGAGCGCTGGCGCTGCTGGCCGGACGGAGGCCGAATGACGAATGACGGATGGCATCACCCTTCGTCCCTCATCCGCCGTCCTGCCTCGGCCGTCCTTTGTCCACATCCCGGCCGGCCCGTTCATCTACGGCCCGGAAGAGTGCTACGAGCGTCGGGCGCATTGTCGGGCGCTCCGGCCGCGCCAGACGCTGGATCTGCCGGAGTTCTGGCTGGCGCAGCGGCCGGTCACCAACCGCGAGTGGCGTTGTTTTTTGGAGCAGACCGGCTACGCCTGGGCCGGGCAATGGCATCGGGTAGCGCGCGGGTGGCGCGGCGTTTTCCTGCGGGCTTATGCGCCCGGCGCCCATTATCCGGACGGCCACGACGATTTCCCCGTGGTGGACGTCTCACAGGCCGATGCGCTCGCGTACTGCGCCTGGCTGTCGGAGCAGTTACAACGGCCCTGTACCCTGCCCAGCGAAGAGCAGTGGGAGAAGGCGGCGCGCGGGGCCGACGGCCGGACGTACCCGTGGGGCGAATTGCCGCCCCGGCCCGAGCTTCAGTGGCAGCGCCGTTTCCCGGTCGGGCTGGAGACCTACCTGTACTCGCTCGTCGTGAAACCGCGGCGCGAGTGGGCGCGGGCCGGCTGGTACTGGCGCAACGGACATCCCTGGCCGGTCGGCGCGCGGCCCGAGAACGTCTCGCCGTACGGGTGCGTGGACATGAGCGGCAACATCTGGGAGTGGACGCGCTCGCTCTACAATCCCGCCCTGCCCGACTTTCACGTCGTCAAAGGCGGGTCATGGGGCTACAGCATCCACCACGTCAAGCTCTACGTCCGCAGCGCGTGCAGCGTCACCATCCCCAGCCGGGGGTATCGCGCGCCGGGCACGGGCTTCCGCGTGGCAATCGAGCACTAGCCGCGGATTTCACGGATTGATACGAGCAGGCAGGTGGCGATGTCCAACCGAACGGTGTTCCTCATCAATTTCCGCAACCAGCGCGATCTGTACCCGCCGTTCGGCATCCTGTACGTCGCCGACGCGCTGGAGCAGGCCGGTTTCCCGACCGTCGTCTTCCATGAGACCGGGACTTTCGTGGACGAGTTCGTCCGCCAGGTGGCCGAGGCCCGGCCGCTGTTCGTGGGCTTCAGCACCATCACCGGCCCGCAGTTGCGGCCCACCATCGAAGCCTCCAGACGCGTCAAGGCGCTCGGCATCCCGGTGGTCTGGGGCGGCGTGCACGCCACCATCATGCCGCTGGAGGTCCTCAAAGAGGACTATGTCGATTTTGTGGTCGTCAATGAGGGCGAGGAGACGGCTCAGGAACTGGCCCGCATCCTGGCCGACGAGCAGCTGCCGCTGTGGCAGAGCGTGAAGGGCCTGGCGTACAAGGACGAGACCGGGACGCCGCAGTTCCACCTCGAGCGGCCGTTCATTCAGGACCTCGACCGGTTCCGGCCGCGCTGGGAGAAGGTGGACGTCGAACGGTACCTGATCCCGAGCGGGCCGTACCAGCGCGCCATCCCGGTCTACATCTCGCGCGGCTGCCCGTTCCGTTGCGGCTTCTGCTACAACGAAGTCGTCATGAAGCGGACCTGGCGCCAGCACTCGGATGAGTTCATCCTGGAGCAGATCCGCTGGCTCAAGGACCGCTATCGCATCGACGCCGTCGATTACGCTGACGACTACCTCTTCGGGCGCATCAAGCCCATGCAGCGGCTGGTGGAAAAGGTCGGCATGCCGTGGAGCGGCCAGGTGCGCGTGCAACTGCTCACGCCGGAATTTGTGGCCTGGATGCGCCAGACGCGCTGCCAGTGGGTGAACATCGGGGCCGAGTCCGGCTCGCAGGCGGTGCTGGACAACATCCACAAGGACCAGAAAGCCTGGCAGATCGAGTGGGGGATGAAGAATCTGACGGCCGGCGCGCCGGAGGTGGAGGCCAACCTGTCCTTCATCGTCGGCCTGCCGGGCGAGACGCGGGCCGACACCCGGATCACGCTGGACCTGATCGAGCGGCTGTGCGCGCTCTCGGAGAAGATCCGCTGCTCGGTGTGCGTGTACATGCCCTACCCCGGCACGCCGCTCTGGCCGCAGGCGCTGGCCTTAGGTTACCAGCCGCCGCCCGCTCAGGAGGGCTGGTGCGACTTCGACCTGAACCGCGGCAACACGCCCTGGATGGACGATGCCGAAGCCCAGGTGCTGTGCGAGATCAACGACATCCTGTTCGTCGGCCGGTCCCGGGGCCACTGGCTGCTGGCGCCCTACTACGCCCTGTTGCGCTGGCGCTGGCGCAACCGGTACTTTAAGCACTACTGGGAAGGCGCGGCCAAGCAGTGGATCGCCAACTCGCCGCTGCGGGGCGCGCTGGGTTGGATGATCGAGCGCCTGGTGACCTTCAACCGCATCACGCACAAGGGGCCGGAAGTGGAGGCGAATGGGCTGGCGGGGTCATAGGGTTTACCGCCAAGAGGCTTGAGGAAGAACTTTCGCGCTCTCCGCGTGCTTTGCGGTGAAGTCAATTCGGCTTCAAGCAGCGCTCAAGCATCTCCGGCAGCGCGCCCACGTCCGGCCCCAGGCGCACCTGAAACGCCGGCGCGGCCCGCACCAGGTCGCCGAGCAGGGCCAGGTGGGCAGGCATCATGGCCCGGTCCCACTGCTCCACGGCGTGCGGGAGCAGGCGGCGCAGGGCTTCCGGCAGGGCCAGCGGCTCGACGGCGTGCCCGGCCCGCGCCTCGATCTGCGGGAAGAAGATGGCCGCGCACCGCGCCTGTTCGGTCCAGACTGCGGGCCAGACGGTTTCGGCCGGGACCGTGATTTTGGGCCGGCCCTGGCCCGCCCGCCCGGCCTCCGCCAGGTGGGCGGTGGCCGGGAAGCGCGCGAAGGCATCGGGATAGGCCGCCAGCAGGCCCGGGTAACTCAGCACATCCACCCCGGCCCCGGAGGCGCGCAGGATGGGCGAGTCATTGGAGAGCAGCCTCCAGCCGGCGGCCAGCAGCGCCAGGCCGGTGGTGGTCTTGCCGGCCCCGATCCCGCCCACGATCAGGATCGCGCGCGCCGTGCGCGGCTCAGCGGCGGCGAAGGCATGGACAAGGAACAGCCCGCGGCGGCGAAGGTGCGGCGAGAGCGCGATGGCGATCAGGTCTTCGAGCACGCCGTAGGTGTCAAGCGCGGCCCGGACCAGGACGCCGGTGGTGAGGCCCGCCGCCAGGTCCAGGCGCAGCTGCCCGAAGCGCGGGAAATGCGCCAGCACGCTGTCGCCGTCCAGGTAGTACTCGATCAGCCCGGCCTGGCGGAACTGCGGCGGGCGGGCGGGCGGCGCCGGCACGGCCGCGACCAGGTCCAGCGCGCAGACCAGGTCCGGCTCGGCCTCATGGGCGCGCGGCCGGGAGGCGAACGCCGTCTCCCAGCGGGCGCGCAGGCCCGGATCAGGCGCGCGGCCCTCAACGGTCAGGCCGTGCAGGCGCCAGCGGAGAGGTTCAGACTCTGGAGACATTGATGGACGCAGCCGCTTGCTTGAAGCGCAGCGCTAAGGCCACATTCCAGATCGTGGCCGACGAGGCCATCCTGATCCACATGGACACCGGCGTGTATTACTCGCTCAACCGGGTCGGCACGGAGTTCTGGGACAGGCTGGACGGCGCGCAGACCCTGCAACAACACGCCGCGGCTCTGGCCCGGAAGTATAGCGTGGACGAGGCGATGGTGGTGGGCGACCTGCTGGAACTGGCCGAGAAGCTCAGGGCCGAGGGCCTGGTCGAGCTGGCGTGATGAGCGCGCGCGTGCGGCGCCTCGCCCTGGCGCTCGCCCTGCTGCCCGGCCTGATCGTGGACCCCGGCCGCCGCGCGTTGCTGGCCCAGATGCGCGCCTTCTGCCGGGCGCTGCCGCAGGCCCTGGAGGCGCCGCTGAGCGGAGCGCTGGACCGGATGCTGGCCGTGGAGGCGCAGGCGGCCCCATACAGCCCGGACACCCTGCGCCGGCTGGCGGACCTGGCCGCTCTGCTGGAACGCCGCTCGCCGCTCGGGTTGTGTCTGCGCCGGTCGCTCACCCGCGCCCATTTTCTGCGCCGGGCCGGGGTGCCGGTGGCCGTCCAGTTTGGGGCGAAATTCGTGGACGGGCGGCCGGACCGGGCCGTGACCGGGCATGCCTGGCTGACACTGGACGGCCGGCCTTACTTCGAAGATGAAGAGAACTGGCGCGAGTTCACGGTGATGCTCGCCTACCCGCCGTTGCGGCCGGATATTGACAGGGATCGAGCGCGAGGCAGGGAGCCGCGATAAAGATGAGCCCGCTGAAGACGTTCTGCCTGGGAGTCGTCGCCGGCCTGCTGTCCGGCCTGGTGGCCTGCACCGCCCCGTCGGCCGCGCCCACCGCCGCGCCCCAAACCACGCCGCCGCAGGCGCCGCCCACCCAGACCCGCTTGCCCACGGACACGGCCGCGCCCTCGGCCACGGACACCCAGCCGCCGGCCGCGCCCTCGGCCACCGCCGTAGCGGCCACCGCCACGCCGACGGCGACCGCCACTCCTGCGCCGACGGAGACCCCGGCTTCTTCACCCACACCGGCCGCCACCCCCACACCGGCGCGGGCCTTCATCACATATCAGGATTTCGAAATCCTGCCGGCCGCAGTCACCATCAAGGTCGGCACGGAGGTCGTCTTCCTGATCCGGGCCGGCCTGCTCTCATTTCACCAGCCGTACAACTTCATGGCCCCCAACGTCTTCGAGGCCCCGGCCAGGCTCGGCGACGGCGCCACCTACGCCCACACGTTCAACGAGCCGGGCGCGGTCACGCTGCTGTGCGGTTACCACGCCGACATGCGCGCCACGCTGATCGTCGAACCCTAGAAGTGGGTGGTGGACGGTGGTTAGCTGAGCGCGGTCCACTGTTCACTGTTCACTATCCACTGTCCACGCCTCATGTGCGGAGTCCTCGGCCTGCTCGCCCCTGACGTCTCCGGCGAGACCCTGATGCGCCTGAGCGGCCGGCTCGTCCACCGCGGCCCGGACGACGCCGGCGTCTACGTGGGCGAGGGCGTGGGCCTGGCTGCCCGGCGCCTGAGCATCATCGACCTGGCCGGCGGGCGCCAGCCCTTGAGCAACGAGACCGGCGAGGTGTGGATCACGTTCAACGGCGAGGTGTTCAACGCCCCGGCGCTGCGCCAGGAACTGGGCGGGCTCGGCCATCGCTTCCGCACTCTGACCGATACCGAAGTGGTGGTCCACGCCTACGAGCAATGGGGCGAGGAGGCCGTGGCGCGCCTGCGCGGGATGTTCGCCTTCGGGCTGTGGGACGCGCCGCGCCGCCGCCTGCTGCTGGCCCGCGACCGGTTCGGCATCAAGCCCCTGTATTACGCCCAATCCGGCGCCCGGTTCGCGTTCGCGTCCGAGGTGCGCCCGCTGCTGGACGCTCTGCCGGACCTGCCGCGCCGCCTGAGCGTGGTCAATCTGGCCCGCCTGTTCCAGTGGGGCTTCATCCCATCGCCCTTCACGGCCGTGGACGGCGTCGTGAAGCTCCCGGCCGCGCATACGCTGGCGGTCGAAGACGGCCGGGTGCGTTGCCGCCGCTACTGGCAGTTGATGTACCCGCCGGACGGCGAACACCTCGACGTGACAGCGGCGGAGGCCGCCGCGGAGTTCGTCGCCCGGCTGCGCGAGGCCGTCGCCGCCTGGCGTCTGAGCGACGTGCCGGTCGGCGCGCTGCTCAGCGGCGGCGTGGACTCGGCCGCGCTGGCGGCCCTGCTCACCGAACTCAGCGGCCCGATCCACACCTTCACCCTCGGGTTCGAGGCGGCGTCTCACGACGAGGCGGCCCAGGCCCGGACCACGGCGCGTCACCTCGGCAGCCGGCATCACACCCTGACCTTCACGGCCGCCGACTTCGATCGGCTGCCCGCGGTCGTGCGCCATCTCGAAGAGCCGCAGTGCTCGGCCACCAGTGTGCCGCTCTACCTGCTCTACCGCGCCTGCCGTGCGGCCGATTTCAAGGTGATCCTCACCGGCGAGGGCGCGGACGAGCTGCTCGGCGGCTACCACTGGTTCGACGGCGACCGGCGCGCGCGCCCGCTGCTGCGCCTGCCGCGTCCCCTGCGCGCCGCCCTGGCCGCCGCGCCGCTGCCGATGTCCGCCGCCGCCCGCCGCGTCCTGGCCCACGGCGCGCCGGACCCGGCGCGGCGTTACGCGCTCTGGCAGCAGGTGGCCAGCCCGGAACAGACCCGGCGCCTGTTGACCCGCCCTGCGACCGCGATGACCGACGACGATCTTAACGGCCACGCCGACCTGCTCGCCGGCCGGCACCCGCTCGATCAATTCCTGTGGCTCGACGCCCACACGCGCCTGACGGACTTCATCAACTTCGAAGTGGACCGCATGAGCATGGCGCACTCGGTGGAGGCCCGGCCGCCCTTCCTGGACCACGCGCTCTGGGAGTTCTGCGCGCGCCTGCCGCCGGACCTCAAACTCAGCCCGCACGGCAACAAGCGGCTTCTGCGCGACGGTCTGCGCGACCGCCTGCCGGCTTCGGTCCTGCGCCAGCCCAAACGCGGCCTGGCCGCGCCGCACGCCGCCTGGTTCCGGGCCGCGCGTTTGCCCGCCTGGGCCGAGGCCGCCCTGCACGCTGATTCCCTGGCGCAGGCCGGGTATTTCGCGCCGGAGGAGGTCCGGCGTCTGCGCGCCGAGCACCAGGCCGGCCGGGCCGACCACTCGCGCCTGTTGATGGGCGTGCTCACGTCCCAACTCTGGCACGACCAGTTCTCGACATGACCGTGCGCGTGCTGGCCTACAACGTGGATGGCGGTTCGGCGGAGCGCCGGCCGGCGCTGAGGGCCGTACTGGACCGGGCCGCGGCCGACATCCTGGCCCTGACGGAGGCGGACGACAGCGGCGTGGCGGCGGCGCTGGCCGATGAACTCGGCTTCGGGCACGTCTGGGCGCGCGGCAGCGGCGACCGGCACATCGCGGTGCTCAGCCGTTTTCCGATCGTCCGCTGGGCCAACCACACCCGGCCGCCGCTGACGCAGGCCGCGCTGGAGGCGGAGCTGGCGCTTCCGGACGGGCGGACGCTCAGCCTCTATAATGTCCATCTGCTGCCTTACCTGTTGCTCCCGTTCGAGGTCCGGCGCTGGCAGGCGGCCGGGCAACTGCTGGCCGTCATCCGCCGGCGCGCGCCCGGCCCGCACCTGATCCTGGGCGACCTGAACGCCATCGCGCCCGGCGACCGCGTGCTCCAGCAGCGCAACCCGGCGCGGATGCGGCGCATGATGGCGCTCCAGTGCAACCTGATCTTCCGCCTGGCCGTGCCGCGCCTGCTGCGCGCCGGCTATGTGGACTGTTTCCGCCGCCTGCACCCGGCCGAGGACGGTTTCACCTGGCAGGCCGGGAACCGCACGACGCGCTACGATTACATCCTGGCCGATCCGGTCCTCGCCAGGTCTCTTAAGGCCTGTCAGGTGTTGGACGACGCGCCGGAAGCGGCGAGGGCGTCCGATCATCTGCCCGTTCTGGCGGAGTTCGATTATTAGGTCATCCGTGAAATCCGCGGCCGAAAGCCTGTTTCCGCAGACGTCTGATGTCCCTTCCCGAACCGCCCGACGATTTCTGGTCCCGCCGCGCCAACGCGCCGGCGCATACCCTGCTCTTCCCGGCCCTGGACGCCGAGGTCGAGGTCGCCGCCAACCACCCGGCCGTGCCGGAGGCGGCGCGGCTCTCGGCGCGGCGCTTCAGCCAGGCCGCGCCCGGCGATCCGGCGCGCCGGTTGAGCGTGCATGTCATCGCGCGCTCCGGGCCGTCTGATCCGCCTCCCGCTGATTGGCCGGAGCGCCTGGCGTACAGCGGCATCGGGGACTGGATCTCGGTCTCGGCCGGCGCGTGGGGCTACGGCGTGGGCGACCTCGGGACGGGGCGGGCGCTGGTGGTGGTAGCGCCCACGCTGGCCGAGGACGCGCGCCTGGTCAGCCGTTACTTCATTGACCACTACATTCTCAATTTCCTGTTCTCAAATTGGGCGATGCTGCACGCGTCGGCGGCGCTGCACCCGGGCGGGCGGGCGCTGGCGCTCCTGATCGGCGCGCACAACGCCGGCAAGTCCACCACCGCGCTGCGGCTGATGCGGGCGGGCTGGCGCTTCCTGGCCGACGGCATGGCGCTGCTGCAGGTCGGCGACGGGCGCATGATCGTCGGCGGGTACCCGGTCGGCGAGGTGAAACTGCGCGGCGACACGCTGGCGGACTTCCCGGAGTACGCCGACGCCGGCCAGCCGGTCCAGGTCCGCGAGCAACGCAAGACCGTGGTGGACCTGCGCGCGGCGCATCCTGGGCGCGTGCTGGAAACCGTCCTCGCGCCGGAGGTTGTCCACCTGTGCCTGGTCGAGCGTGACGGCGGCGCGCGGACGGCGCTGGAGCCGATTGCGCTGGACGAGGTCCGCCGCCGGCTTTCCGCCAACACCGTGTACTGGGATACGCCGCCCCGGCTCGAACGCAACAGCGCCATCCTGGATCAGCTCCTGGCCTCGGCGCGCTGCCACCGACTGCGGCTCGGCGCGGACCCGCTTCAAATGGTGTCGCTCCTGGAGACGTTGCGATGAGACGACTCTGGCCCGTCCTGGCCCTGTGCCTGGCCGCCTGCACCTCGGCCCCGCCCACGCTCAGCGTCCCGCCCACAGCCGCGCCGGAGGGCGGCCCGTCCAGCGCAACCGCCGTCCCGGGCGCCGGCGCTTTGACCCCGGCGCCGCTCCCGTCCGCGACCGCCCTGGCCGAGACGACGACGCCCGCGCCTTCGCCGACGCCCCCCTCCGACGCCGTCGCCTGCCCGATCACGGGCTTGCCCACCTCCGGGGCGCGCCTGGCCCAGGTCCGGCCGATCCTGGTGCAGATCGGCAACTCCAACCCGGAGCGGCCGCAGTACGGCCTGCGGCAGGCCGACCTGGTCTTCGAGACGCTATCCGAGGGCGGCATCACGCGCTTCTCGGCGATTTACCTGTGCCAGGATGCGGCTGAGATCGCGGGCGTGCGCTCCGGCCGCCTGATCGACCTGCATCTGGCGCCGATGTTCGACGCCATCTTCGTGCACGTCGGCGCCAGCCGCCCGGTGCTGGACCTGTTCGAGAAAGACCGGCGTATCAGCGAGAGCACGCTGGACTACTTCCGCAACCATCCCGGCTTCACGCAGCGGCCGGAGCGCCGCCGGCCGCCGTTCGACGTCTTCGTCAGCACGGCCTCGGTCTGGGAGGCCGCCCACCAGCGCAACATCCCGATCCCGGGGAACCCGCCGCCGCAACTCAACTTCGCCGACGCGCCGCCCGCCGGCGGCCAGGCCGTCGCGAGCCTGACCGTCCGCCACCATTCGAGCTATTGGGTGCGCTGGAAGTGGAACGCCGCCGAGGGCGTCTGGGAGCGTTTCCTCGCCAGCGACGCCGCGCCGGAAACGGACACACCGCACGTGGACGCGGCCACCGGGCAGACGCTGACGGCCCGCAACGTCCTGGTCATCCGCGCCGTCCACGAGCAGACCGACATCATCGAGGACAGCAACGGCTCGCGCTCCATCGACGTCAAACTGATCGGCTCCGGCCAGGCGGTGCTGCTGCGCGACGGGCAGAGATATGAAGCGACCTGGCGGCGCGAGCAGATGACGGATTGGTTCACGCTCACGCTGGCCGACGGCTCGCCGCTGGCCCTCGCGCCGGGCAACACGTTCATCCACTTCTACCCGACCGACAAGCCGCTGGATGCAGCGACGCCGTGAACACGAATACGGAGAGTCACGCGGACACACGCAGGGCGCCAAGTGCGTGTGATGACGCCCCTGGGCCCGCGCGCCCGCGTGTCCCGGCGTTCTAAAACGCGATGTCCCCCGCCATTGATGTCGTGGATCTGGTTCATGCCTACCCCGGCCCGCGCGGACCGGTGGAGGCGTTGCGCGGCGTGGCGCTGGCCGTCCCGCCGGGCGAGTTCTTCGGCCTGTTCGGCCCAAACGGCGCCGGCAAGACCACGTTCATCCGCGTACTGGCGACGCTGGTCACGCCTGCGGCGGGCGCGGCGCGCGTGGCCGGCTGGGACGTGCGGCGGGACGCGGCGCGCGTCCGGGCCGCTATCGGTCTGGTGTTCAGCAACGAATACTCCTTCTACGGCCGCCTCACCGGCCGCCAGAACCTGGAGTTTTTCGGCGCGTTGCAGAACCTGGCGCCGCGCGCCGCCCGCCGCCGCGCCGCCGAACTGCTGGCTTTTTTTGGCCTGGAGCGCGCCGCCGACGCGCCGGTCCAGTCGTACTCCACGGGCATGCGCCAGAAACTCAACGTCGCCCGCGCCCTGCTCCACGACCCGGCCGTGGTCTTCCTGGACGAGCCGACCAAAGGCCTGGATGCGCTCACGGCCGAGGCGCTGCGCGCGCTGCTGCGCCGCGAGCTGGTGGAGCGGCAGGGCAAGACCATCCTGCTCACCACGCACGACCTGCAGGAGATGGAGCAATTGTGCGACCGGGTGGCGATCCTGGAGGCCGGAAGGCTGCGGGCCGTGGGCGCGCCCGCCGAACTGGCCCGCGAGGCGGGCCGCAGCGTCGTCTATCGTCTGGAGGTCGCCGGCCCCGCCGACGGCCTGGCGGAGCGACTGGCGCGCCTGCCCGGCGTGCTGGCCGTGGAGCCGGCGGCCGTTACAGGCCCGGCGGCTGTCCTGGACCTGACGTTTGAGCACGCACCCGACGCCGACCTGTGGCGCCTGTTTGCCGATCTCGGCCTGCGCGTGGTCCGGTTTGGCCCGAAAGAGGAGGGGCTGGTGACCGCGCTGAAAGAATTCAGCCGCGAAGTGCCCGAATGAGGACAAATCCCGCGAATACTGCGCGCCCTTCGTGGAATTCATGGGAGAGGCCGTTGGCCATGTTTCGGCTTCTGACCGTAACGGCTCTGATACGACGCGGGTTCCTGCACGCGGCCAGCTACCGCCTGAATTTCTTCGGCAACTACCTTGGCGCGCTGCTGGTGGTGGTGTTCTACTACGTCCTGGCCCAGTTCTACGGCCAGGCGCGCCCGGCGGCGCTGGCCGCTTACGCCGGCGATTACTTCACGTTCCTGCTGATCGGCGGCGTGCTGGCGCGCTTCTTCAGCCTGGGCTTCAAGCAGTTCGCGCGCGAGCTGGAGCACGAGCTGGCCGCCGGGACGTTGGAGCCGCTGATGGTGACGGCCACCCCGCCGGCGCTGGCGTTGCTCGGCCCGGCGCTATGGACTCTGGCCGAGGGCGTCGTTGTGGCCGGCGCGCAACTGGCCGTCGGCGCCGCGTTCCTGGGCGCGGACCTGACGCGCGCGAACTGGCCGGCCGCGCTGGCCCTGGGCGCGCTCACCCTCGTGGCCGTCGCCGGCTGGGGCGCGCTCTCGGCCGCCTTCGTCCTGGTCTTCAAGCGGGCCGATCCGTTGAGCTGGCTGGCGGATGTGACGCTGTATATGTTCGCGGGCGTGTATTTTCCGGTGGCCGCCCTTCCGGCCGCGCTGCAGCCCATCGCCTGGGCGCTGCCGCTCAGCCACGCGCTGGAAGGCCTGCGGCTGGCCCTGATGCGCGGCGCGACGCTGACCGAGTTGTGGCGCTACGGCCTGATCCTGGCCGGCTTCGCGGCCGTGCTGGCGCCCGTCAGCGCCTGGGCGCTCTCGGCGGCCCTGGCGCGCGCCCGGCGCACCGGAAGCCTGGGGCACTACTAGCATGATAAGTTTGGACGACGCCCGGCTGCTCACCGACCCGCTCCGCCTGGATGTCGCCGGCGTCGGCCTCGCCGTCGCCCGCGCATCGGATTGGGACGCCCTGCTCACCCACGCCGACCGGCACAGCCTGACGCCGCTGCTCGCCTCCGCCTGGCGCGCCGCCGGTGTGCTGGACTCGCTCCCACCCGCCGCCCGCGCCCATCTGCTCCGGGCCTACGCCGACAACGCGGCTCGCAACCGGAATATCTGCCAGGAACTCTTAGAAATCCACAGCCGGCTGGCGGCCGCGGGCGTCCCACATCTCGTCCTCAAAGGCTGGGCCCTGGTCGAGCGCCTGTACGCCGACCCGGCCGAGCGGGTGCTGTACGACCACGACCTGCTCGTGCCGGAGGATCGGGCCCAGACCGGCCACGCCGCCCTGCAGGCGGCGGGCTTCCGGCCTCTGCCGGCGAAAGATGAATGGGTGGAGAAGCACCTGCCGCCGCTCTGGCGCAATGACGGCTATCAGTGGGACGGTTATCTCTTCGACCCGCACTACCCGCGCCCGGTGGAGCTGCACGTCCGGCTGTGGGAGGACGGCTGGCGCGGCCTGGACGTGCGCGCCCTGCCCGACCCGTGGACGCGGGCGGTGACGCGCTCCGTCGCCGGTACGCCGTTACAGGTCCTGGGCGACGCCGACGCCCTGATCCACCTGGCCATGCACTTCGCCGGGCACCTGGTGGAGCGCGAGGCGCGGCTCAACCAGCTGCTCGACCTGGCGCGCTTCGCGGCCGCCGCCGAATTGAATTGGGACCAGGTCCTGGCGCTGGCCGAGGCCGCGCGCGTGGAGCGTTTCGTCTTCGCCTCGCTCTGGCTGGCGCACGCGGTCTTCGCCGCCCCCCTGCCGCCGGACGAGGCCTGGCGCCGGCTGAGGGCGCGCACGCCGGCCGGCTTCCGGGACTGGCTGCAAACGCGCGGCGCGGCGGACGCGTTGACCAGCGACTACCGGCGCAAACATGCGGGCCAGGATTACCGGCTCACTTTCCTGGCCGCGCAATCGCTGGCCGAAAAGATCGGGATCATGCGCTTCGCGGCCCTGCCGCCGCTGGGCCAGCTCCAGGCCAAGTACCGCCTGCGCCATCGCTGGCAGGCCGCGCTGTTGTACCCGCGCCACCTCGCCGAACGCGCCTGGCTCTATGGACGAGGACTGATTTTTCACCACTGAGAACGCGGAGAATACAGGTTTTTTTCGCCTTTCGTGCTCTTCGTGCCCTTCGTGCTCTTCGTGGTTCTTCTATTGCTCTGTCTATGGTGAGCGTTTTCTTATCAGCGGTCGGCCTCGCCCTGCTCACGATCCTGGCCGTGTTCGCCATCCGCCGGCTGATTTTTCTGCTGACCCTCCTGCGCGCCCAGCCGCCGCTGACAGACCCAGACACCCTGCCCGACGTCTTGATCCTTGTCCCGGCCCGTGACGAGCAGGCCTCGCTGCCGGGCCTGGTCGCGGCGCTGGACGCGCTGGACTATCCGCGCGAGCGCCTGCAGGTCGTGCTGATCGACGACGGCTCGACGGACGAGACCGGCGCGCGCATGGCCGCGGCCGCCGCCGCCCGCCCGGGCTGGCGCGTGGTCCGCCTCCCGCGCAACGTCGGCAAGCCGCAGGCCCTCAACCTGGCGCTCGCCCGCCACGACTTTGGCGAGATCGTGTATGTCTTCGACGTGGACCATCGGCCGCAGCCGGACTGCCTGCGCCGGGCGGTGCGCGCCTTCGCCGATCCGCGCGTCGCCGGCGTGAGCGGGCGAACGCGGCCCCGCAACGCGCTCGTCAGCCCGGTGGCCTTCTACGCGGCGATCGAGTCGCTCGTCCATCAACTGGTCACGGTGCGCGGCAAGGACATGCTCGGCCTGGGGCCGCCGCTGCTCGGCTCCAACAACGGCTATCGCCGCACCGCGCTGATGGCCGTCGGCGGCTTCCGGCCGGGTGCCTTCCTCGAGGACAGCGACCTGACGCTCAGCCTTCATCTCGCGGGCCACACCACGCGCTATGTGCCCGAGGCCGTGGCGACCCTCGAAGTGCCGTTCACGATCGCCGGCTTCGCGCGCCAGCACCTTCGCTGGGGGCGCGGCTTCAACGACGTGGCCCGCGCCCACCTGCCCGCGTTGCGCCGCGACCGGCGCCTCTCACTTCCGATGCGGCTGGAGCTGGCGTTGTTCTCACTCGGCTACCTGGACCGGCTGGCGCTGCTCGGAATGCTGGCCGTGCTCGTCCTGAGCCGGTGGACCGGCGCGGGCCCGGCCGTGACGATGGCCTGGATCGGGATCGGGCTCAACCTGGGCCTGCCGTTCGTCCAGATCGTGGCGGCGCTGGCCTTCGATCGGGCCCCGCGGGCGTACTGGCTGCGGCTGCCGTGGGTGCCCGTCTTCTTCGCCCTGGACGCCGGTGTGGCGGTCTGGTCCCTGGCCCTCACCGTGCTGGACCGGCCGCGCACATGGACGCGCACCGAGCGCGCCGCCGATCCCTGAGATGACGCCCACACTCTCCGTGATCATCCCGGTCGCGGATGGCGGCGCGGACTTCCAGCGCTGCCTGGCGGCGCTGGCCGCCTCCACCCTGAAGCCCGATGAGGTGATCGTGGTGGACGATGGCTCGACCGATGACTCACGCCGCTGGGCGGCAGAGGCCGGCGCGCGCGTGCTGACCACGGGCCGACCGGGTTGCGGGCCGGCCCTGGCCCGCAACCTGGGCGCGGAGCGCGCCGTCGGCGACGTGCTTTTTTTCGTGGATGCCGACGTGGAGGTCCGGCCGGAGACGCTGGCGCGCCTCCGGGACGCGTTCGCGGCCGACCCGGACCTGGCGGCGCTCTTCGGCTCGTACGACGACGCGCCCGGCGACCCGGGCTTCGTCTCGCAGTACAAGAACCTGATGCACCACTACGTCCACCAGACGGGATCGGAGCGCGCCAGCACCTTCTGGAGCGGCTGCGGCGCCATCCGGCGCGATCTTTTCCTGAAGTACGGCGGCTTCTCGGCCCGCTATCACATCCCGTCCATCGAGGACATCGAGCTGGGGACGGCGCTGGCGCGTGATGGGCGCCGCATCCGGCTGGACAGGGGCTTGCAGGTGAAGCACCTCAAGCGCTGGACGCTGATCAGCCTGCTGCGCTCCGACATCCTGGCGCGCGGCATCCCGTGGACGCGCCTGATCCTGCGCACGCGGCGCATGCCGGACGATCTGAACCTGGGGATGGCCAGCCGCTTCAGCGTCGCCCTGGTCTATCTGGGCTGGCTGTGCCTGGCGGTCGGCGCGTTCTGGCCGCCGGCCTGGGCGCTGGCGCTGACCGCCGGAGGCGCATTGGCCTGGCTTAACCGCGCCGTCTACGCGTTCTTCTGGCGCAAGCGCGGTTTCCGGTTTATGCTCGGCGCGGTCGCCATGCACTGGCTCTATTACACCTACAACGGCCTGTCGTTCGGCCTCGGCCTGTTGCTGCACCTGCGCGAGGCGCTCGCCAAACGATGAACCGCCGGCCGCTCCTCGCCGCCGCGCTGGCCGGCCTTGCGGCCTGGCTCGTCCTCCAGGCCATGGCGCCGCTGGTTCAGCGCGCCTGGCAGATCACGGGCGACGAGCCGCATTACCTGCTGGCCGCGCACAGCCTGGTGTCTGACGGTGATCTGGACCTGGCGAACAATTACGCCCGGGCCGACTATCGCGCCTTCTATGCCGGTCCGTTCCTGGACCCGCACGTCCGCGTCCAGCCGGACGGCGCGCAATTACTCAGCCACGACGTCGGCCTGGCGTTCGTGCTGGCGCCGGCCTATGCCTGGGGCGGGCGCGGAGGGGTGATGCAGTTCCTGGCCGCGCTGGGCGGCCTGCTGACGGCGCAGATGTGCCTGCTCGGGCACGAAGTCACCGGGCGCTGGTGGGCGGGGCTGCTCGGCAGCCTGTCGCTCGCGCTGGCGGCGCCGCTCGGCCTATACGTGTTCCAGATTTACCCGGAGCTGGTGGGCGGCCTGCTGCTCACCTGGGCGCTGCGCCAGATGCTGGGGACGCCGGGTTGGATCTCCCCCGCGCCCCGGCCCCCCGGCTCTCAAGATCTTTCGCATTCCAGAGCCGTCGTCGTCGCCCTCGCCCTGGCCGCGCTCCCCTGGCTCTCCGGTCGTTACGCGCCGCTGAGCGCGCTCCTGGCCGGTCTCGTCGCCTGGCGCTGGCTGGACGCCCGGCGCGCGCGTCATGGAGGGGCGGCCGAGTCAAAGCCGAAGGGGCGCGCCTCGAAGCCGCTCATCCCCGTGGCGGTTGGTCTGTCCCTGAGCCTCTATCTGCTCACCAACTTCACCTTCTACGGCGGCCCCACGCCCTCGGCCACGCCGGCCGGCAACGCCGTGCTCACCGGTTTCAGCGATGTCAGCGCGCAGCAGATCGGGCGCGGGCTGGCCGGCTGGTGGCTGGACCAGCATCGCGGGCTTCTGATCTTCGGCCCGCCGCTGATCCTGGCCTTCATCGGCCTGCCGCATCTGTGGAGACAGCGCGGCTGGGGCGGGCTGGCGCTCTTCGCGCCGGTGACCGTGCTGTGGCTGCTGGCCTCGGCCTGGGGCGGCTTCTACAGCGGTTGGGAAGTGTCGGCGAAGTTCCTGATGATCGGCGTGCCGCCGCTGGCGGGCGCGGTCGCGGCGGCGTTCGCGGGGATCGCGGGCCGCGTCCGGCGCATGGTCTTCTGGCCGCTGGCCGCCGGCCTCATCACACTGGGCGTCGGCAACGCGCTGGTCATGTGGCTGGATCCGTTCGTCATGCTGCACGAGTCGCCGGTGGCGCTCTGGGAGGACGCGGCCGGGCTAAATTTACGCCGCCTCTTCCCGGCGGCCGGCACCCGCTACCTCGAGGCCCCGCCGGCGGGCGCGAGCGAGTGGAGCGCGGCGCGCGGAGAGGCGCGCTACCTGCACCAGAGCCGCGCCATCGGCGAGCTGAGCATCGGGTGGTATCGGCTCTACGCGCAGGCGCAAATCACCCGGGCGGCGGACCCGGCCGCCGTGGCGTTGTCGTTTGACGCGTTCTCGTCCGAGGCCGGCCTGACGCTGCTGCACGCCGACGTGCGCGCCCAGGACGCCGATCCGGCGACGGGCCTGGTGGATATCAGCCTCCCGTTCTACAACCCATACGTGGACCGGTGGAGTTATCCGTTCTACGTGGACGTGCGGGCGACCGGCGCCGCCGACGTGCGCGTCTCCCGCCTGCTGTTCGAGCCGGATCCGGGGCCGACGTATGGCGTCGCGGCGCTGTGGAGCGCCGGGATTATTCTGCTGGTCATCATCTTTGCGCCGGGGCGGGCCCCGGGCGCGGCCGCGAACGGACAACGGATACGGACAAGCGGATGAGAACGGATGGCCGCGTCCGCTCCAATGCGTTTATCCGCAAGGAACAACGCCGGCCGCGTTCGTTCAGCGCGGTTGGAGCGAGCGGCCGGCTGGAGGCAGCGTCACGGCCCTGTCACCCTTACCCTCCCCACGATGGCCCGGTTGTCCGCCAGCGCGTGCGCCGCGTCCACCAATGGCAGCCGTTCCAATGACGGATAGCGATACCAGCCCACGACGATGGGATACTCGCCCGGCGGCGCGTCCGGCGGGATGACCACGGCGAACCGGTCCGGCACGACATCACCCCGCAGCCATTGGGCGGTGGGGTAAAGGCCCTGGCACGGTGGGCCGTCGCGCTGGGCGATGTTGGCCGAGTCAGCCAGGCCGGTGCCGATGTGCGTGAACGCCACCATATCGGCCGGAAGCGCGCCCTCCGCCCGCCAGTACAGGGTCAGCAGCACGCTCTCACCGGCCGGCACCACGTCCGGCGTCACGGCCAGCCCGATCAGCGCCAGCCCCGGCTCGAAGCGCGCCTGCGCCGGGAGCGCCGAAAGCGTGGGCCGCGCCCCCGCCGGCACTTCCACCAGCGTCAGTTCGCGCACCAGCGCCTCGGCTTCGGGCGTGATGACCGTGACGGCGGCGTCCGGGTAGGCCTGGAGCAACTGCGGCGCGGTCGTGGCGTCGCGCTCGCTCCAGATCAGGTAGGTCGTCCGCGCAGGGCGACCCTCAGCCAGCGGCAGGCACTGGCGAAAGTCCAGGCGCCGGACCGCGGTCCCCGGAAACAGGAAGTCGAAGGCGTAGATGTCCTCGTCCGCTTCGGTGATAGTCTCCGCAAACACGGCCTCTGCCTCGGCCCGCCGGATCAGGTCCCGCGCCAGCCGCACCGGGGTGACGGTGAACGCCGCCGGCAATTCAGGCTGAGACGCGTAGCGGCCAAAGTAATCGTAGGCGTTCAGCGCCAGGCTGGCGGCCAGCGCCAGACCGGCAAGGATCGCCGCCGGACGCGCCGGAAACCGGGCGCGCAGCCAATCCCAGGCCGTCCCCCAGCCCAACGCCATCAGGCCGGCGGCCGGCGCCGCCACATGGACCAGACGGCTGAAGGTCGGCGCGTTGTCGGTCACCAGCGACGGCGTGATCATCACCGCCAGCCACATCAACAGGCCGCGCGCGGCAGCCGAACGGCGCACACGCCACGCGGCCCAGGCCAGGCCCAGATAGAAACCCAGAGATTGGAGCGGGTCCAGCAGTGGACGGCCGGCCAGGTTGTCGCGCGGATTCGCGTCGCCGATGACGCTGAACGACAGCGCGATGAGGCGCGCGTTCTCCAGCAGGAAAGCGGCCGGGTTGTCCTGTGCGCCGACCGTGACGGCGCGGGCGCGGCCGATGAACCACTCCGGTTCGCGGACGAAAAACGCGATCAGGGGCAGCGCGGCCGCCACCGCCGCGCCGGTGAGGAGGCCGAAACCCGCCCACAGCCGGGCGCGGGCCGCGCCTCGCACCTGGAGCGCGTCCTGCAGGCCCCACAGCGCCATGACCACGGGGATGAAACGGGCGTGCGGGCTGATGTACTGCGCCCAGCCGACGCCCAGCCCCGCCAGGCCGAAACTCAGCCACGAGCCGGTGCGGACGGCCCGGCGCAGTTGCCAGAAACAGAACAGTCCGGCGGCCAGCGCGACGCCCGGCTCGGTGCCCAGGCGCGAGAGCGTCACCGTGGAAAAGAAGCCGGCCAGCACGAGCGCGGCCAGCGCCGCCAGCCGCCGCCGGCGCGAGGCCGGCAACTCCGGGCGCCAGAGCTCGTTCAGGCACACATGCGCCAGCGGCACGGCCAGCAGGCTGAACGTGGCCGACACGGCGCGCGACGACACGATCACGTCGCGCAGCGCCAGCCACTGGGCGGCCGCCGTCAGCCAGGCCAGCATCGGGTTGACGCCGCCCCAGAAGGTCGGGTAGAAGATCGGGAACTGGCCGGTCTGGACGATATCGCGCGCCCGCAGCGCGAACCAGATCTCGTCCACCCAGGCCTGCGGCGGCAGCGTCAACACGCCGACAAAGCGCATGCAGGCCGCGAACCCCGTGATGGCGACCAGCGCCCAGAATATCCGCTGGCGGTGCGGTGACATGGCGCTAATTCTACAGTGCATCGTGATCGTGGTCAGCTATCGGCCGCCTGCCATTGTCAATTCCCCCACCGCCGCTTACAATCAGGCAACTCAGGCCTCACTGCCAGCGCCCATCTCATGGTCAAAATCGAAACCCTTCAGGCCTTCGGCTGGCCCAACTGCTACCGTTTGTCCAACGGGCTCCTGGACGTCGTCGCCACGGCGGACGTCGGGCCGCGCATCGTGCGCGTGGGCTTCATTGACGGCGACAACCACTTCGGCGTCAACGCCGCGCTCCAGGGCCGGACGGGCGGCGATCAATGGCAGCCGTACGGCGGCCACCGCTTGTGGCACGCGCCCGAGGTCTTCCCGCGCACCTACGCGCCGGACAACGCCCCGGTCACGGCCGAGGTCTACCCGGATTTTGTGCGCCTGATCCAGGCGACGGAGGCCGCGACCGGCATCCAGAAAGAACTGGACGTCCACCTGTGGCCGGGCCTGGCGCGCGTCAGCGTGACGCATCGCCTGCGCAACCACAACCTCTGGCCGGTCGAGCTGGCGCCCTGGGCGCTCTCCGTAATGGCGGCCGGCGGCACGGCCATCCTCCCGCTGCCGCCGCGCGCCCCCCACGGCCCCGACCGCCTCCAGCCGGCCGGGCAGATTACGTTCTGGTCCTACACCGACCTGACCGACCCGCGCCTGACGTGGGGGCGGCGCGCCATCCTGTTGCGTCAGGACCCGGCGCGGGCCGACTACCAGAAACTCGGCCTGCGCACGACCGAGGGCTGGGCGGCCTACGCCCGCCGCGGCGAGCTGTTCCTCAAAACCTTCCCAATCAATCCGGCGGCGCGTTACCCGGACCTCGACACCCCCCTGGAGGTGTTCGTGGACGCCGCGATCCTGGAGCTGGAGACGCTCGGGCCGCTCGCGCCGCTCGGCCCGGGCGCCGTCGTCGAGCACGTGGAGCACTGGCATCTCTTCCGCGACGTGCCGGAGCCGAAAACCGAGGCCGATCTCGAAGCCCACCTCTGGCCCAAAGTGGACGCGCTGCGCAGCGCGCCGGCCGGGAGCTGACCGTATGGCGCGCTTTGTCGATTACACGTTGCAGTGCGAAGAGCACGGCTGTCCGATGATGGAACTCGGCGACGATGTCGTCTGCCTGTTTGACTTCGTTGACGACCACCTGGGCGGCAACCAGGTCACCGACCTGGTGCCGGACGCCGGCGATGACCGGCCGGGCGCCCTGGTCTTCGCCGACGGCCACACCCTGCCCCTGCTCTGCCCGCACTGCGCCCAGGCCGCCTACCTCGAGGACCCGGCGGCCCTCCTGGCCCAGGTCACCGGCCAGTACCTGGTGGCGCTGGAGTACGTCGAGGATGAGGAGGGCCGCCACCTGTTGCTGCTCTTCGCCGCGGACCCGGAGGCCGACCCCGAGGACGAGACGCTCGAACTGGTGGAGGTCGGCACCCACCCGGAAAGCGCGCGGCGGCTGGTCTGCCCCGGCGAGCGCCGCGCCCGCCAGCGCCGCCGCACCGGTCGTACCTGAACGCGGCCCCCGTTCCCTGACCCTGATAGGCATTTGCGGTTTTTGGCGATAAGGTATATTTTCCAGACATCATCATCTGTCTGCCGCGCCGGCCGGGCCCCGGCCGGTTTCGAATGTCAGGATCAGGGTCGAGATGGCTGAGCAGTATATTGTGACTTACGACACCCACGGCTTGTCGTTGGAAGGGCGTAAGTTTACGCAGAAGCAGATCATGGGGGCCCTGGCGGAGGGCATCTTCCGCCCCGGCATGCGTTTCCGCCGCGGCCGCGCCGAATTCGTCCTCACGCGTGATGGCCTGGTCCCGCGCCGGCGCGTGGAGCCGGAGCGCAGCGAAGAAGACGTCAACTCGGGCGAAGAAGAAACCTGAACGATCCCGTTTGCCCACAATGCTGACCGTGCGCCTCCTCGGCGCCCCGGAGCTCCTGCAGGACGGCGGCCCGGTGAGCGTGCCGCGCCGGAAGAGCCGGGCGCTGGTGTTTTACCTCGCCGCGCACGGCGCGCCGGTCCGCCGCGACGCGCTCCTGGCGCTCTTCTGGCCGGATGCCGGGCGCGCCGCCGCCCAGCAGACTCTGCGCACCACGCTCCACGGCCTGCGGAAGATCCTCGGCCCGGCCCTGCTGGCCGACGACGAAACCCTGGCGCTTGCCCCGGAAGTGGCCGTGGACGCGCGCCAGTTCGAGGCCGGCCTGCGCTCGGCCGCCGATGCGCCCGCGCTGGTCCGCGCGCTGGCCCTGTACCGCGGCGACTTCCTGGCCGGCTTCACCTTGCCGGATGCGGCAGGTTTTGACGATTGGGTCGCGGTCGAGCGTGAGCGTTTCCGGCGGCTGGCCGTGCGCGGCCTGACCACGCTCAGCGGGAAGCACGAGGCCCAGCAGGATTTCACTTCCGCGCTCGAAGCCCTGGAGCGCGCGCTGGCCTTCGATCCGCTCCAGGAAGACTTGCAACGCGCCGCCCTGCGCCTCCACTACCTCGCCGGCGACCGGGCCGGCGCCATCCGCCGCTACGAGACCCTGCGCCGTCTGCTGGACGAGGAGATGGGCGTCCCGCCCATGGCTGAGACGCGGGCCCTGTACGATGCCATCCTCACGGATGCCCTGGACAAATCCCCGGCCCTCAGCCCCAAACCCCAGGCCATCGCTCGCTCGCGGCCGTCGGATCCTGGGGATCGGGAGTTGGGATTTGTCCCGCCTTTCACCGGCCGCGCCGCCGAGCTGGAGACACTGCGCGCGCTCACGGCCGCCCACAAGCTGGCGCTGATCGAGGGCGAGCCCGGCATCGGCAAGTCGCGCCTGGCGGACGAGTTCATGCGGTCGGCCGGCGGGCTGGCGCTGACCGGGGCGGCCCACGAACTGGAGACAGCCCTGCCCTACCAGCCGGTCCGCGAAGCCCTGCGCAGCCTGCTCCCCTCGCCGGACTGGGCCGCGCGGCGGGACCGGCTCTGCGCTGAGGTCCCGCCGCTGTGGCGGGCCGAGGCCGCGCGCCTGTTCCCCGAGCTGGATGTGGCGGGGACAGCCGCGCCCTCGACCGCGGACGAGTCGCGGCTGTGGGAGGGCTTCTTCCAGTTCCTCCTGGTCCTGGCGCAGCCCGGCGGCCTGACGCTGTTTCTGGATGATCTCCAATGGGCGGATGTCTCCACACTCTCCCTCCTGGGCTACCTGGTGCGCCGCGCCGAAGCCGTCCGCGCGCCCATCTTCTTCCTTGCCGCCGCCCGCCCCTACGCCGCCCGGTCCCCCCTGGCGGCCCTGATCCAGGCCCTCACCCGCGAAGGCCGCCTGGTTCGCCTGGCCCTGACCCGGCTGGCGGCCGACGACGTGCTCAACCTGGCGCGCCACCTCAGCCCGGACTTCGCCCAGCCGCTGTCCCACTGGCTCCTGCAGAATTCTGAAGGAAATCCTTACATCCTGGCTGAACTGGTGCGCACCTTGCGCGACCAGGGCCTGCTGCGGCCCGACGGCGCGCTCAACCTCCCGGCGCTGCCCGGCGCGCCCACCGTCCCTCCGTCCGTCTACAGCTTGATCCAATCGCGGCTGGCGCGCCTGTCCGAGCCGGCCCGGCGCGTGCTGGACGCCGCCGTCGCCGCCGGCCGCGAGTTCGAGTTCGACGTGGTCGCCCGCGCCGCCGGCCTCTCGGAGACCGCGGCCCTGGACGCCCTGGACGAACTGCGCGCCGCCCATCTGGTGCTGCCGGTCGCCGGGGGAACGCGCTTCGTGTTCGACCATTCCCTGACCATGGAAGTGGCCTATCACGAGGTGGGCGAGCCGCGCCACCGGCTGCTCCACCGCCGCATCGCCGAGGCCCTGGAGAGCCTGGGTCGTGACCGGAGCGAGGGCGCGGCCGGCCTGCTGGCCTGGCACTTTATCGAGGGCGGGGCGCCGGAACGTGCGGCGCCGTATGCCTTCCGGGCCGGTCAGCAAGCCGCGCGGCTGGCGGCCTGGACCGAGGCCGCCGCCTTCTACGAACAGGCCCTGGCCGGCGCCGACGATCGCCAGCGCTTGCCCACACTCCTGGCGCTGGGCGCGGCGCGCTTCCAGGCCGGGCAGGCCGCCCAGGCCGCCGAGGTCCTTCAATCAGCCTTGGCCGAAGCCGGCCTGGACCCGGCCCAGCGCGACGAGGTCCGGCAACTGCTGGCCCAGAACATGCTCAACCAGGGCCGCTACGCCGACGTGATCGCGCTGGCGCATGACCTCCTCCGCGAGGCCGCCGGGGCGCCGGAGCGGGCCGTGACGGCTGAGCTTTTCTGGGGCACGGCGCTCTCGCTGGAGGGCGCCGACCTCGCCGCCGCCGCCGAACACCTCCAGCGCGCCGAGACGTTGCTGCGCTCCGCGATCGAGCCGG
This sequence comes from Anaerolineales bacterium, assembly GCA_034434015.1. Taxonomy (GTDB): domain Bacteria; phylum Chloroflexota; class Anaerolineae; order Anaerolineales; family UBA6663; genus SpSt-583. The sequence goes on along the minus strand of DAOUAB010000141.1, from coordinate 4,891 downwards.
ACCCGGCCCGGCTGGCGCAGACCAAATTCGAACTGGGCAGCGTGGCCGCCCAGCAGGGCGACCTGCCGCGCGCCATCGCCTTCTACCGTGAGGCGCTGGCCGTCGCCGACGCGCACGAACCGCTGGTGGTCTGGCGCGTGCTGGCCTGCAACAACCTGGCCTACCACCTGCACCTGCTCGGCGAGCCGGAGGCCCCGGCCTACCTGCAACGCGGCCTGGCGCTGGCGCGTGAGGCGGGCTTCCTGAATATGCTGCCGTTCCTGCTGTCCACGCAGGGCGAACTCGCCCTGGCCGCCGGGGACCTGGCCGCCGCCGAAGCCGCCTTCACCGAGGGCCTGGGATTGGCCGAGCAACTGGGCAACGCCGAGCGTCTGGCGGGCCTCACCGCCAACCTCGGCCGCCTCGCCGCCCGGCGCGGCGACACCGCCCTGGCCATCCACCGCCTCTCCACCGCGCTGGCCCGCGCCGATGCGCTGGGCACTCAGCACCTGGCCGCCCAGATCCGGCTGTGGCTGGCGCCCTTGCTTCCCGCCAACGAGGCGCGGTCGGCCCTGGCCCAGGCCCGCGCCATTGCCGAAAACGGCGGCCGGCGGCGCCTGCTGGACGAGGTCAAGCAGTTGGAGCAGCGGCTGCCATCCCCCGCCTGATTCGCCTCCGAACCGCCGCGTTTACGCATTTGTTCACGCCTCCGTGACGGCTCCCACAGACAATCTGTAGAAGCCAGTTCTTTGACGGAGGCGCCCATGTCTCTATCCGCGTCGCGGATCGCTTACAGCCGCCTGTTGTGGGCCGGGCCGCTGGCCCTGGTCCTGGCCCTGGCGGGCAATATTGCCGTCTGGGCCATCGCCCCGGTCTTCATCGACATCTCGCCCGAATTCATGCCGCTCGCGTCCGTCGGCCCGGTGATCTTCATGACCACCCTGGGCGTCCTGGGGGCCGTGTTGGCTTTCGCCGTCGTCGGCCGGTTCGCGCGGCAGCCGGCGCGGACCTACCACCTGATCGCCTTCGTCGCCCTGCTGATATCGCTGCTCCCGAACCTCATGCTGATCGCGGCCCCGGACGGCGCGCCCTTTGGAGGCATCACGGCGCCGCAGGTGCTGGTGTTGATGATCATGCACGTCGTGGCCTACGCCGCCTGCGTCCTCGTCCTCACCCGGTTTGGTCTGGAGAGCGCCTAGCGGCCGGCGTTTATGGTCCCGTTGACGGTCCTGTCACGGCCGGGCGCTAGATTTGACTTCAGTTCAGACATTTACCGTTGAGAGAGAAGGAGAAACTCCCATGGCCTGGTTTATCGATGGTTCCCACACTCGCGCGAACTTCACCGTCCGCCACATGATGATCTCGAACGTGCGCGGCGCGTTCGATCAGGTGGAGGGCGTGGTGGACTTCAACGAGGCCGAGCCGACGCGTTCCACAGTGGATGTCAGGATCGCGGCCGCCAGCCTGAACACGCGCGACGAGAAGCGCGACGCGCACCTGAAGTCCCCGGACTTCCTGGACGCCGAGAAGTACCCGTATCTGCTCTTCAAGAGCACCCGGGTCGAGAAGACGGGCGAGGACACCGGCAAGCTGTACGGTGACCTGACCATCCGTGACGTCACCCGCCCGGTGGTCCTGGATGTGGAATACAACGGCCAGGCCAAAAGCCCGTGGGGCACCGTCAGCGCCGGCTTCACGGCGACGACCCGGATCAACCGCAAGGAGTGGGGCCTGAACTGGAACGTGGCCCTGGAGACCGGCGGCGTGCTCGTCGGCGACGAGGTCAAGATCGACCTGGAAGTCGAGATCGTCAAGCAGCCCGAGCAGCAGCCGGCCGCCGTCGCGGCGTAACCGCCGGCCTCTCGCCGATTTCTTGGCCGCCGCAGGTTCGATGCCCGTCGCGCCTGCGGCGGCCTTTTTTGCGCCGGAACGGCCGCGCCGCGCTATACTTTTCCAATGACGCAACCTCGTCTGCCTGACGAACTGTCCCTGGGCTATGTGCATCTCACCGTCGCCGACCTGGACCGGGCGCTGGCGTTCTATCAGCGCTCGCTCGGCTTCCGGGTCCACCGGCGCGAGGGCGAGACCGCCTTCCTGGGCGCCGGCGGCCCGGACCTGCTCGCCCTGACCGGACGGCCCGGCGCGACCCGCCCGCGCCGCGCCACCGGCCTGTACCACTTCGCCATCCTCACGCCCTCGCGCCGGGCCCTGGCGCGCTCGATCTGGAACATCGCCGAGACGCGCACCCCGGTTCAGGGCGCGTCCGATCACCTGGTCAGCGAGGCGCTCTACCTGGCCGACGTGGACGGCAACGGCATCGAAATCTACCGGGACCGGCCGCGCAGCGAGTGGCGCGACGCGCAGGGCAACTTCCGCATGGACACGCTGCCGCTGGACATCGACTCTATCCTCGGCGAACTGGACGGCGCCGCCGGTCCGTGGAGCGGCCTGGAGGCCGGCGCTGTCCTCGGCCACATGCACCTGCACGTCCGCGACACACGCGAGGCCCTGGCCTTTTACGTCGGCGTGCTGGGGTTCGACCTGATGATGGACATCGGCAGCGCGCTCTTCGTCTCGGCCGGCGGCTATCACCACCACCTCGGCCTGAACACCTGGGGCACCCAGGGCGCGCCGCCGCCCCCGCCGGATTCGGTCGGCCTGCGCTACTTCACGCTCCGGCTGCCCACTGCCGCCGACGTGGAGGCTGTGGCGGCGCGCGCCCGGGCCGCCGGCGCCCCGGTGGAGGACCACCCGGCCGGGCGGCTGGTGCGGGACCCCTCCCGCAACGCCCTCGTGTTCACCTCGGCTTAATCAAACTGGCCTAAATTGCTCCACAAGCCGCGCGGCGCGGCCGCCCCCGCATCGGCAGGGGCCGCATCCAGCGACTCAAGTCATTTGGAGAAGGCTCCCATGATCCGGTTCCGAACACTGGCCCTGTTGGCGTTCGCGGTCGCGGCTCTGGCTGCCTGCGGGAGCCCCACCGCGCCGACCCCGGCCCCGCCCACCGCCGTCGCGGCCGTCGTCGCCTCGCCCACCCCGCCGGCGACGGCCACGCTCACGCCGTCCGCCACGCTCACGCCCTCGCCGACGGCCACACCGACGGTCACGCCCACCGCCACGCCGACGCTGCACCCGATGTCCATCGCGGCCCTGCGCCAGCGCCAGATTCCGGGCAGTGATATCGTTATCGAGGCGGAACTGGAGCCGGGCGTCAACTACCGCCGCTATTACGCCTCCTACCTGTCCGACGGGCTGAAAATCTACGCCCTGCTCACCGTGCCGAACGGCGAGCGCCCGGCGACGGGCTGGCCCGCCATCGTCTTCAACCACGGCTTCATCCCGCCGGACGTCTACCGCACCACCGAGCGTTACGTGGCCTACGTGGACAACCTGGCGCGCAGCGGCTACATCGTCTTCCGCATCGACTACCGCGGGCACGATCAGTCCGAGGGCGAGGCGCGCGGCGCCTATAGCGATCCCGGCTACGCCGTGGATGTGCTCAGCGCCGTCGCCGCCCTGCGGCGCTTCCCGGAGGCCGACCCGGACCGCATCGGGATGTGGGGCCACTCGATGGGCGGCTACCTGACCCTGCGCGCCATGGTCGTGGACCCGGGGATCAAGGCCGGCGTGATCTGGGCCGGCGTGGTGGCGCCCTATCCCGACCTGTTTGCGCGCGGCGGCGATTTCCTCACGCCGGCGCTCACGGGCACGCCCTCCACGGGCCGCGGCCGGTGGCGCTCGGCCTGGATCGCGGAATACGGCACGCCCGAGGAGAACCCGGAGTTCTGGAACTCGATCTCGTCCAACGCGTACCTGACCGAGATCTCCGGCCCGGTGCAACTGCACCACGGCACCGCCGACACGTCCGTGCCGCTGGCGGCCTCCGAGACGCTGTACGCGCAGATGCTGGCCGCCGGCCGGTGGGTGGAGTTCTACACCTACGAGGGCGACAACCACAACCTGTCCGGGTTCTTCGCCACCGCCATGCAGCGCACGATCGAGTTCTATGACCAGCATCTCAAAGGGGACTAGCCGTTCGGCCGGGGCGGGAGTTAATCAAGCGCCGATATTTGTCGGCTAGCCTGCAGGCCAGGCGACCGACCTGCCTGAGGAGCGATCACATGACCATACACGGCGCGAGCCAGGCGATCCACTCCCAACTCACGAGCTGGCCGGGCGTCATCAGCCAGCCGCACCGCTTCGGCGGGACCGAATACCGCTACGGCGCGAAGCGCGAGATCGGCCACCTTCACGGCGACTGGCTGGTGGACATCCCCTTCCCGAAAAAGGTCCGCGACGAGGTCGTGGCCGCCGGCCGCGCCGAGCCGCACCACATCCTGCCCCAGACCGGCTGGGTGAGCGTCTATCTGCGCGCCCCCGGCGACGTCGAGCGCGCCGTCGAGTTGCTGCGGCTGTCGTACGAGCTGGCGGCCCGACAGAAGGGGGCCTCGCCCTGACCCGGCGGCGAGCGCCGTCTGCGATACCGTTTTCCCGGCGCCCTCCAAACCGATGGACCATCACGATCACGTCGCTCTGCTGCGCCCGGGCGTGCTGGGCCCCGGCGGGGTCTGGGCCGACCTGGGCTCGGGCGCCGGTGCCTTCACGCTGGCCCTGGCGGAACTCCTCGGGCCGGGCGCCGTCATCCACTCGGTAGACCGCGACGCCGACGCGCTGCGGGAGCAGGCGCGCGCCCTGCGCGCCCGTTTCCCCGGCGTCCAGTGGCAGGCCCACACCGCCGACTTCACACGCCGGCTGGATTTGCCGCCGCTGGATGGGCTGATCGCGGCCAACGCCCTGCACTTTGTGCGCGCGAAAGAACCGGTGATACGATTATGGGCGTCATACCTGAAACCCGGCGCCCGCCTGATCGTGGTCGAATACGACGCCGACGCCGGCAATGTCTGGGTGCCGT
>DAOUAB010000140.1:0-7285 GCA_034434015.1 Anaerolineales bacterium | reverse complement strand
GCAACTCTGGCGTCAGCCGTTTTGTCGCCTCACCGATGATCTCCAGATGGCGGACGACAGCATCCTGAGCCATGCGCGCCGTGAAAAAAGCCTCCCGGCCGTCCCGGGTGTAGACCTCGATCAGTTCAATGCTCTCGGCAATGTTGACGAGATACAGCCGGTCGCCCTTCATAGCGGCACAGCCTGGCGGAGGACTGCATTTCGAATGACGTGATGGAGCGTGTTATCCGTGACCACATCGACCGGGCAGCCCAACAGGTCTTCCAAATCCTGGATCAAGGCGATGCGATCCAGCAGGCTCCGATCCGGCGCCATCTCAACCAGGAAATCCACATCGCTGCCAGGTCCCGCTTCACCGCGCCTCACCGAACCGAACAAACGCACTCGGGTGGCGCCATGCTGCGCGGCCAGCCGCAGGATTTCGGCCCGCTTCTCTTTGAGCAAGACGTCGATAGGTTTGACCAGCACATTGGCGCTCATGGTGTTGACTTCCTGCCTCTAACTTTACCACGCCTCGCTAGTTTATGTAACGCAAGGGCCAGGGGTGTGGATGGCGACAGCCGATCTGAAACTTACAGCGAGGCGAGCCGTTGCATCAATGCAGATAGCCGCCCATCCAAAGGTAGGCAAGCCGAGAGGTAGATTAGCCGGTTGTGGTTTCGTCGCCAAGACGATAACCATAAGAACCTGTCTCTAAACCTCAGCAGAGGCGTCACCGACGGCACTGCCGTCGGCTATCGGGCGGGTTTAGAGATACGCTCTAAGTCTTTTGTTCCGGGCCTCGAGAAACCGCCTGTTCAGCAATCTGAGACAAAAGAGCCGCAGCCGTCAGCACCGAGATTTTCTGGAATTCGACCAGGCTGAGAAGATCGGGGTCGCCAGAGACGATGGCTTCAGCTCCAGCAGCAACAGCACACGCCAGCACGGCGTCGTCGTCCGGGTCATTCAGGATCGTCGGCGGCCACCGGCGCGGGCTCGACCCGATGGGCCGGGCGGCACACCCCAGTACCAGCTCACGCGCTGTCACGTTGGCGCGCTGAAGGCGAGTTGCAAATTTGTCTCGTTTCAGGACGTCTTCAAGCTCAATCAACAGGGGCACGCTGGTAAACAAATCGATCCGGCCGGCCCGGGCGGCATCCAGTATCCGGCGGGGCGGGCCATGCCAAAGCAGGCCGGACACCGCCGTGTTGGTGTCAGCGACGACGCGCACGGGCAGCCTGTATCTCCGCGTTCAATTCAGCATCTGTGAGAGGTGGTTCGTCCAGGGCGGCCAGCCGGTCGGCAGCGTTGAACAGGCCATCTATCCGCCGCCGGCGCAATTCAGCCTCCAGAAGGCGCGCAATGGCGTCAGGCGTCAGCAGCCCGGCGGCCTCGGCTTCCCGGGCCAGGGCATCTGGCAAAGCGAGAGTGAGTTCAAGTTGTGTCATCGTCGGCACCGTCCCTGAGGTCAGTATAAAAGAAGCTTCTTTCAAGTGTCAAACTTGCATCGAGCAAGCCACCGTCTTGCTGCTGGTCAAGTTCTCGTCGAGAGGCAAATGGGCGGATATGTAAATTAGTCGGCTGTGGTGCCGTCGCCAAGACGATAAAGATTCGGCAGGAGTTCCCACACCTCTTGCAGACAATCGCGCAGGCGGGCGCGGGCGCGGGAGAGGCGGGATTTGACGGTCCCGAGCGCGACGCCAGTGGCCGCCGCGATTTCAGCGTAGTCCAGACCCTGGACATCGCACAACACGGCCACGGTCCGCATGTCGTCCGGCAGGTGGTCCAGGCAATTCTGGATCGCGCCGGCCAGCTCGCGCCGCTGGAGGTGATCTTCCGGGGCGTCGTCGGGCGCGGCCAGGACCGCGCCATTTTCGTTCTCCGCGCCGTCCGGCCCGGTGAGCATGTCTTCCAGCGAGACCGCCGGGCGGCGTTTGCGGCGGCGCAGTTCGTCGTAACAGGCGTTGGTGACGATGCGCATCAGCCAGCCGCGGAAGGACCCGCCACGATAAGCGCCCAGGTGCTTGTAGGCGGAGAGGAAGGCGTCCTGGGTGGCGTCCTCGGCCGCCTCAGCCTCGCCCAGGACCCGGTAAGCGACGTTGTAGGCCAGCGCCTGATATTCCAGCACCAGCCGGTTGAAGGCGTTCACATCGCCGCGCTGGGCGTCGCGGATCAAAGCCGGCTCATCCATCGGCGTCAATGATACCAGAGCCTCATAGAGATCAGTCGCAAAGCGCGGCATACGGGCCTCCGTCGAGAAGAGCAGCCTCCACTGTACGGCGGCCCGATTACCTGACGTTGTCCGTCAGATAACGGCGCGGTAACGGCCTGTTACGAAGTGGTAATGCGGCGGGGTTATGTCGTCTGGAAGAACGCGATCACGTCCCGGTTGAATTCGTCGGCGAACTCGATATTGGGCGCATGGCCGCACTGGGGGAAGACGTGCAGTCGCGCGCCGGGGATGAGGGCCTGGCCGGTGTAAGCGTGAGCGACGGGCAACAACTGGTCGTCTTCGCCCCAGAGGATGAACGTTGGGACGGTGAGCTGGGCGCGCCGCTGGGCAAAGGCCAGGCGCCGCCGGTAAGTGGCCAACTGCCAGAACACGCCCCACCCCACCCAGCCGCGCCCCACATGGTTGTGCCGCCAGCCGCCCGGATAGCGCAGGATGGTCACCCCGTCCGGCGCGCGTTCCGGCGCATAGTAGATCATCCGGCTCAGCCGCCGCCAGATCCACGACCGGGGGCCGGCCAGGACCTGCACGGCGCCGGGCACGAGCAGATCGGTCCAGTAGTTGGCGCGCTTGAAGACCGGCACGCACGGGTCCAGGCCCAGGGCATTGACCAGCACCAGGTGCGAGACGCGCTCGGGCCGCTGCAGCGCGATCTCGCTGGCGACCGCGCCGCCCAGCGAGTTGCCCACCAGCCGCACCGGGCCGGCGACCTCCGCCTCGATCACGGCCGACACCGCGCGCGCCAGATCGGCGATGCAGAACGGGCGTCGGGGCCGGAACGACGCGCCGTGGCCGGGCAGGTCCAGCGCCAGGACCGAGTAGCCGGCCTCGATCAGCGCCGGCAGGTTGAGGCGCCACATGTCGGCCGTGACGGCAAAACCGTGCAGCAGGACCACCGGCGGGCCCTGGCCGCCGCACAGCACGCGCACCGGCTGGCCGTCGGCGCTCACCAACGTGTCGCGCAATTTGGAGACCGTCATCAGCCGGAGTATACTGGAATCATGTGCGGTCGCTACACTCTCACCGTCGATCCGGCCGACTTGCAGGACGCGTTCCAGCTGGAGATGGCGCCGCCTCCGGAGCTGACGCCGCGCTACAACATCGCGCCGACCCAGCCGGTGGCCGTCATCCCCAACACGGAGCCGCGCCATATCGAGTTGTTCCAGTGGGGCCTGATCCCGTCCTGGGCCAGGGACCCCAAGATCGGGAACTCGCTCATCAACGCCCGCGCCGAGACCGCGGCCGAGAAGCCGGCGTTCCGGGCCGCCCTCAAGCGCCGCCGCTGCCTGATCCTGGCCGACGGTTTTTATGAGTGGCAGCGCGCAGGCGAAGGCCGGGGCGCGCGCAAAACGCCGATGCTCATTCAGATGAAGGACGGCCGGCCGTTCGCGTTCGCCGGGCTGTGGGAGACCTGGAAGGCGCCGGACGCCGGGCCGCTCCACACCTGTACCATCCTCACCACCACGCCCAACGCCCTGCTGGCGCCCATCCATAACCGCATGCCCGTGATCCTGCCCCCGGCCGCTTACGGAGCCTGGCTCACCCCCGGCGAACTGCCGACGGCCGAAGCGCTGGCGCTGCTTCAGCCTTTCGACGCGGAGCAGATGACCGCGCGGGCCGTGTCCACACGCGTCAACAACCCCAAGTTCGATGAGCCGGAACTCTGGAAATAGCCGCCCACGAAAAAAAGGACCTCTGATGCCGCTCTTTTCTCATCGCCGCCGCCTGGCCCCGCTGGGGCTGGCCGTCGCCAGCCTGACGGCCGCGATCCTGGCCTGCGCCCGCGCCGACGTCCCGATCACGCCGGGCCAACCCGTGATCTCGACGCCGGTGCTCATCGCCGACGAGGCGTCGGCGCCGGCCACGCCCGGGCCGACCCAGGCGGCGAGCGGCTATCCTGCCCCGGGCGGCGCGCCGGCCGCGGCGACGCCCGAGGCCGCGCCGACCACCGGCGCTTATCCGGCCCCGGCCGTCGCGGCGACGCCGACCGAGGTCCCGCCGACGCCGACCAGCGTGGTCCAGCAGCCGCCCACAGAGACCTCGCCGCCCACGGACACGCCGCCGCCCACCGAGACGCCTCCGCCCACCGAGACGCCGGCGCCGGCCACGGCCACGTCGGCCCCCTCGGCGACCAACGCGCCCAGCGCCACCGCCGGCCCGACCCAGCCGCCGGCGCCCCAGGCGATCCCGGGTGAAGCTGAGTTTGTCCAGACATTCTCGGTGACGAACGAGGGCGGCGTGGTGGTCGGGCGCCCGCCGGACATGGCCGATGGGCGCGAGGAGACCTGGGCCAGCCTGCGCGGCGGCGGCGCGTCGTGGGTTTTCAACCTGGAGAGCGCGCAGAATGTCGTCGGCGTGCGGCTGTTCGCCCAGCGCGACGGCAGCGACCCGACGACGCTGACCCGGATCGACATCAGCCCGGACGGCGTCACCTGGGTCACCGTCTTCACCGGCGCCGGCAATTGCGGCGTGCCGCAATGCGACACGCTCGTCCAGCGCGAGTACCTCGACCTCGGCTTCGGCATGTTCCGGGCGCAGTATGTGCGTCTCACCAGCGGCCCGACCCGGTTTGCGTTCGGGGAAGTGTTTATCGCCGTGGCGCCGTAGGGCCGGGTCGGTCGCGGCTGTCAGCGGTTCTTGCGAGTCCCGGCGCAGGAGCGCGTCGCCGCCGCTACGCCAGCGCCTCCACTTTCAGCGCTTCTGGCCCGACCAGACCGGCCAGTTGCTCCGCGAGTTCGTCGCACCAGCGTGTGCTGGAATTGGGGAAGCGCAGTTGATGGCGCGTCCCGTTCGCCTCATGGACGACGAACTCGAACCGGTCGGCGCCGTGAAACGAGGTGAGCAGGCCGTGGACGCGGCGGACGAGCCGGTTGTCGCGGTCTTTGTCGCCTGAGGCGCGCAGCGTCACCACCAGGCGGCGCGGCGGGGCGGCGGGCGCCTCGCGCGCCGGCCGTTTCTCACCGGGCAAGCCCGCGCCCCCCGCCGACGGCCAACCGTTCCCATGGCCATTCCCATTGCGTTTGATCGCCGCCGGCGCGCCGTTAGCGGCTGGCGCGGCGGGGGCCGCCGGTTCGTCGGGCGGCGGCCCGTCGTCATCCGGCGGCGGCGGGACGTAACCGGGGGGGAGCGGCGCGGCGTCGTCCACGGGCGGCGGCGGCAGCTCGTCGTCCGACCACATGATCGACTGCACGGCGGCCGGGCGCGCGGGCTGGCCGGCCGGCTGGGCGGAGGCCAGCTTGAAATCCTGCTTGAGCACGTCCACCAGGATCTTGGCGGAACCGGCGCCTTTGGCGTCCACTTTGCCGTAGATCAACACGATCTGCTCGACGGCCAGCCAGGTGTTCACCTCGCGCCAGGTGCGCGGGAAGATCACCAGGTCGAGCGAGCCCTGTAAGTCCTCCACGGTCACGAACCCCATCGTGTCGCCCTTCTTGGTGAGGTGGGTGCGCAGGCTGGTGACGACGCCCGCCATCACCACCGACTTGCCGTGGTCGTCCTCGCTGAGCTGGCCGCTGTAGTGCGTGATGTGCTGGCTGAGCTGGTCCATCACCGGCTGGAGCGGGTGGTCGCTGACATACAGGCCGATCAACTCCTTCTCCCACTTCAACTGTTCGCGGCGCGGGATCTCGGCTTTGACCTTAGGCAACTGCACGCCCGCGAAGCCGCCGGCGGCGCCGAAGAGCGTGAGCTGACCGGCCTCCTGGGCGCGGAAGTGGCTGGCGCTGGCGTTGATCATCTGGTCCAGGCCTTCCAACAGCACGGCGCGGCCGCCGAAGCGGTCCAGCGCGCCGACCTTGATGAGGCATTCCAGCGCGCGTTTGCCCACATGGCGCAGGTCCACGCGCTGGCAGAAATCGTCCAGCGACGTGAACGGCCCGCCCTGCCCGCGCGCGTCCAGGATCACCTGCACCGCGCCTTCGCCCACGTTCTTGACCGCCGCCAGCCCGAAGCGGATAGCGGCTCGGGGCCGGGCGGCCGTCTGCCCCCGGCCGGCCCCGCCGCTCCCTGTTCCCCGATCCTCAGCCGCATCCTCGATGGTGAAGTCCAGGCCGCTGTGGTTGACATCCGGCGGCAGCACCGCGATGCCCATGGCGCGGCAGTCTTCGATGTACAGGGCCACGTTCTCGGTGGCGTGCTTGTAGGCCGAGAGCACGGCCGTCATGTACTCGACCGGGTAATGGGCCTTGAGGTAGGCGGTCTGGACCGAGATCACGCCGTACACAGCCGCATGACTTTTGTTGAAGCCGTAACGCGCGAACTCCTCCCACTCCTGGAAGATGGCCTCCGCCGACGCCGGCGGCATGCCCCGGGCCGTCGCGCCGGCGATGAACTTGGCCTGGTGCTTGAGCAGGGCCTCCTTCTGCTTCTTGGAGATGGCCTTGCGCAGCTCGTCCGACTCGGACATCGAGTAGCCGGCCAGGTCCACGGCCGCGCGCATGATCTGCTCCTGATAGACCGGGATGCCGAAGGTCTCCCTGAAGATCGGCTCGAGCCACGGGTGCCGGTAATCCACCGGCTCCTCGCCGTGCATGCGCTTGATGTAGCTGGGGATGAACTCCAGCGGCCCCGGCCGGTAGAGCGAGATCATGGCGATGATGTTGTCCAGGTTTTTGGGCTTCATCTGCGTCAGGTAGCGCTTCATGCCCGTGCCTTCCACCTGGAACACGCCCGCCACCTGCCCGCGGCCGAGGAGCTCGAACGTCGCCGGGTCGTCCAGCGGGATATTGCCCAGGTCGAAGCGCTTCCCGTGCCGCGCGGCGATCATGTCGCAGGCGCGCTGCATGATCGTCAGCGTGATCAGGCCGAGGAAATCGACCTTGAGCATCCCCAGTTTCTCCAGGATGCCCATCTCGAACTGGGTGACGGTCTTGATCGGCGTCTCGTCCGAGCCGCTGGTCGGCCGGTGCAGGGGCAGGTATTCGATCAGGGGCTTGTCGGCGATGACGACGCCGGCCGCGTGCGTGCCCACGCTGCGCACCACGCCCTCCATCTGCGCGGCCGTGTCGATCAACTCCTTGAGGTAGGCCTTCTCCGGATCGGCGGCGGCCTCGTCGTAGATCTGCCTGAGCTCGATCA
>DAOUAB010000139.1:0-13174 GCA_034434015.1 Anaerolineales bacterium | reverse complement strand
AGCCCGGCGCCGTATTGCAGCTTGCCCTGCGCGGGGTAGGCGAAGCGCCGAAAGAGGTCGGGCCGGAAATCGGGCGGGATGCCGGGCCCGCGGTCCGAGACAGCCACGCGCACCTGGTCCGGCCCGACGGTCAGCTCGAGGTCGATCTGGCCGTCCGCCGGCCCGTATTTGTTGGCGTTGGAGAGCAGGTTGACCAGCACCTGCACCAGCCGGCGCGCGTCGGCCTGGAGGGTGGGCGCCTCATCCGGCAGAGTCACGCGCAACCGTTGGCCGTGCTTCTCCAGCAGCGGCCCGACCAGTTGCGCGGCCTCGGCCACGACGGCGCGCAAATCGGTGGGGCGCGGCGAGACGCGAAAGTGCCCGGTCTCGATGCTGGCGCCCTCCAGCAGGTTGTCCACCAGCGCGCCAAGGCTGAACAACCCCAGGCGCAGCGAGCCGAGCAGGCTTTGCAGTTCGTCCGGACGGAGATCGGGCGCCTGGTCCATCAGCAGTTCGGTGGACGCCGCCAGCGCCGAGAGCGGCGTGCGGAACTCGTGGGCGACGTTGGCCAGGAAATGGCCGAGCAGGCGGTGGACGCCCTCCTCGTCGCTCACATCCCGGAAGACCAGGACGACGCGGGCCTCGCCGGCCTCCGGCGGCTGAAGGCGCGCGCCGGTCACCGCCGCGATCACGGTCCGGCCGTTACGGTCGGCCAGGGTGAGCTTGCGCCGGCGGCCGGGCGCGGGCAGTTGGGCGCTGAACGGCCCGTCGGCGTCGAGCAGGCGGAAGACCTCGTCCGCCAGCCGGCCGAGGGCCTCGTCACGCGGCCAGCCCGTGATGCGGGCGGCGCCCTGACTGAAGAACGTGATGCGGCCGGCGTCGTCCAGGGCCACGATGCCCTCCACCAGCGCCTCCAGCAGGTGCCCGGTCCAGGCCTTCTCACGGCGCAGCTCGCCCAGCGTGACGCGCAGCTCGGCGCGGGCCGTCTCCAGGGTTTGCGCCAGCAGCGCCACTTCGGGCATCCCCGCCTCCACGGCCATCGGCCGCTCCAGGTCGCCGGCGCTCAGCCGGGCCGCCGAGGCGCTCAATTGGGCCAGCGGCCGGCTGATCCCGCCCGCCAGCCAGGCGCCCAGCAGAGCGCCGAGGGCGGTCACTGCCAGCAGCCCGCCGGCCAGGCCCAGGACCAGCCGGCGCTGCGTGTTTTGCAGCGCCGCCACCGGCAGGGCCACCTCAGCCGATAGCCCGCCGCCGTCGAGCCGGAAGGCGACGGCGTAGTGCCTCTGGCCGTTGAGCGTCACGATGCGGCGCCCGGACTCGTCGCGCGGGGTCGTCCGAGCCGAGGCCAGGGCGCTCAGGCCGCCGGCCAGGCTCGTGGCGATGGGCGCGCCGTCATCCGCCAGGAGGAAGTGCTCCAGCCCGGTCTGCGTGCGCAGGCTGGCCGCGAACTCGTAATCCAGGGCGACCCCGACCACCACTTCGCTCGGCGCGCCGTCGGCCAGGGAATAGCGGGACAGCATCCAGGCGCGGGTCACGCCCCCCGTTTGCTCCACCCTCAGGCCGGCGTCGGCGGCCGGCTGGCACACACCGGCCGAGACCGCGTCGCCCACCTGGGCCAGGACCCGGCCGGCCTCCCCGCAGACGACGACGACATCCAGGCCGGCGCCGATCTGCAACGTGCGCAGGTAGGCGATCAACTGCTCCGGATCGTCCTGGTCGATGAGCTGGCGCAGGGTGGGCCGCTGCGAGGTCAGCGTCGCCAGGCCGGCCACCTCGCTCCGCTGCGCGGCGTACAGGGCGCGCGCCACCTGGCTGCCCCGCTCCACCTGCTCCCAGGCCTGACGGTCAAGCTGAGTCGCGACGAGCCACAGGGCGGGGGCGCCAACGGCGACCGCCATAAGCACGGCCAGCGCCGCGAAGCTGAGGACCAGTCGGGCGCGCAGGCTCAGCGTATCCAGGCGCGCGCGCAGCGAGGCGAACATGGCTCAGGCCCGGGCGAAGAGCCGGGCCAGGAAGGGCCGGGCCGCCTGCGCCGCCCGGGCGCGATGGCTGACGCGGTTCTTGGTCTCCGCCGGCAGCTCGGCCATCGTCTGGTCCTGGCCGGCGAGGCGGAAGAGCGGGTCATAGCCGAAACCGCCCGCGCCGCGCTCATCGAACAGGATCTCGCCCTCGCACACGCCCTCAAAGAGCGGGACCGTGTCGAGGTCCGGCGGGACCGCGACCGCGATGACGCAACGAAAGCGCGCCCGGCGCGGGGCCGGCGCGTCGGCCAGCGCCGCCAGCAGCCGGGCGCGGCGGTCGGCGTCGGAGGCGCCCCCGCCGGCGTAGCGCTTCGAGTGCAGGCCGGGCGCGCCGCCGAGCGCGTCCACCTCCAGGCCGGAGTCGTCGGCCAGGGCCGGCAGGCCGGAGGCGCGGGCGAAAGCGACCGCCTTCAGGCGCGCGTTCTCGGCGTAGGTGGCGCCGGTCTCGTCCACGTCCAGGTCGAGGCCGAGCTCGCGCGGCGTGACCAGCGTGATCGCCAGGTCGTCCAGGATGGCGTGCAGCTCGCGCAGCTTGCCGGGGTTGTTGGTGGCGATGAGCAGGCGGTGATCGAGAGAGCTTGATAGAGCGGAGGCCATGAGTTTCACCTGGCCAAAGTATAAACGGACGCGGGCCTGCCAGAACCGTCGGGACTGTGTCCGGATTGACGTGTCATCCGGTTCGCCTGTTCTCGTAAAATTTCACTTTTGCTATCCGCAAAAATTATGATGCCTATATACAGGCACAGCAATGTATTAATGCCTGTATATAGATAACTATTGACACAATGTTTGTTTTTTTATGTTTATCTTAAAATATTGACGGTTGACGGCCTGACTCCTCCTGTGTTAGAATGCGCAAAATTTCCCGGTTTTTTCAACTTTTGGGAAACGCTTCTGAACAAATCAGCCACGATTCTCCGGCTAAACGTCGGTTTTCTGCTCAGGGAGCAGGCCGGCTACAGTCGCGAGATACCGATCGACGAGCCGGAAGTGGCGGTTGCCGACGATCTTACCGTCCACGCCCTGCGCGGCACGATCTCCCTCACGCGCACCCCTCAGGGCCTGTATGCGCAAGGCCGGCTCCGCGCCCAAGCCGCGGCCGAGTGCGTGCGCTGCCTGGCGCCCTTCCAGCATGCGGTCAGCAGCCGCTTCGCCGAGATGTATCACTATCCGCCGGAGAAAGCCCCGCCCGACGGCCTGATCATCCCCGAGCACATGAACCTGGATTTCGCCCCGCTGGTGCGCGAGGACATGCTGTTGTCGCTGCCCATGCGCCAGTTGTGCCGGCCGGACTGCAAAGGCCTGTGCCCGCAGTGCGGCCAGAACTGGAACGAAGGCCCGTGCGCGTGCGAGCCGGACCCGGCCGACCCGCGCCTGTCGGCCCTGAAGGATTTGAAGGACAAACTCCCGTAGCGATTCACCCGATGGCGGAGGTGGCGGCATGAAGTACACACAGGACAGCGGTCGCGATGCGGAGATGCTCACCCTGCTCATGGACCGCGCGGCCGCGCAGGGCTATCTCCTCACCGACGACCTGATCGACGCCTTCCCGCACGCCGAAACGGCGCGCGAGCACCTGGAGGAGTTGTTCGCCTTCCTGCAGGGCTGCGACATCGAGGTCTACGACGACCGGCGCGAGGTGCCGACCCAGATGCGCGCGCGCGCCGTCCACCGCCGCAGCGACGACCACGACTTCGACCTGAGCACAATCTCCACCGACGACACGGTCGGCCTGTACCTGAAGGAGATGGCGCGCGTGCCCCTGCTGACCAACGAGCAGGAGGTGGACCTGGCCAAGCGCCTGGAGCGCGGCGAGAAGGCCGACCGGTCCCTGGCCAAGATGCCGCCGACGGGCAATTTCAAGCGCCGGGCTGAACTGCAGGGCCACGTCGAGGACGCCCGCGGCGCCCGCGACCACCTGATCAAGGCCAACACCCGCCTGGTCGTCTCCATCGCCAAGAAGTACATCGGGCGCGGCGTGCCGTTCCTGGACCTGATCCAGGAGGGCAACCTGGGGCTGATGAAGGCCGTCGAAAAGTTCGACTACCGGCGCGGCTTCCGCTTCTCCACCTACGCCACCTGGTGGATCCGCCAGACCATCACGCGCGCCATCGCCGACCAGGGCCGCACCATCCGCGTGCCCGTCCACATGAGCGACCGCATCCGGCGCCTGTACAAGGTTGCGCGCGAGCTGGAGCAGGCGTTCGGCCGCAAGCCCACCCCGGAAGAGATCGCCAGCGAGCTCAAGCTCGACGCGCGCAAAGTGCAGTGGATGCTCAAGGTCTCCTGGCGCCCGCTCTCGCTGGAGCGCCCGGTGGGCGAGGACGAGGACGCCGAGTTCGGCAACTTCGTCGAAGACGAGACCACGCCGTCGCCGTCGCAGAGCGCCCACCACACCCTCTTGCGCGAAAAGATGGAGGAAGTGCTCGGCACACTCTCGCCGCGCGAGGCCCGCATCCTGCGCCTGCGCTTCGGCCTGCAGAACGGCCGCGCCTACACCCTCGAAGAGGTCGGCCAGAAGTTCGGCCTCACCCGCGAACGCATCCGCCAGATCGAGGGCAAAGCCCTGCGCCGCCTGCGCCACCCGCGCCGGGCGAGGCAGTTGCGCGATTACCTGACTTGAGAGGCCGAGCGGCACACCCGGGCCGGGCGGGCGCTTCGCGCCCGCCCGGCCCGGTTTACGTCGAAGTTCTCTCTTATAATTGGGCCCGATGCCCAACGCCGTCTGCCCAATTTGCGACCGCCCCATCGATCCGGCCATCCGCCAGCTCCTGCGCACGCCGGAGCCGCACTTCGTCCGCCAGCTGCAGACCCATCACCCCGGCTGGGACCCGGCCCAGGGCGCCTGCCCGCAGTGCCTTTTCCAGGCCGCCCAGTGGGCCCAGGCCGCGCACAGCGACCACTCGCTCCAGGACGAGCTGCAGCTGCCTTTCCCGGCCTACCTGCCGGACCAGGCCTACCTGCTCCCCACCCCGCAGCGCGTGCCCGTCAACCCGAAGTACACCGGCCAGGGCGTGACCATCGCCTTCCTGGACTCCGGCTTCTACCCGCACCCGGACCTCACCCGGCCGGTCAACCGTATCCTGGCCTACGTGGACGCGACCGCGCCCGAGCCGGAGGTGCGCGGCTCGTTCGGCAAGATCACCGTCACCGCCTGGCATGGCCTGATGACCTCATGCGTCGGCGCCGGCAACGGCTTCCTGTCCAACGGGCGCTACCGCGGCCTGGCGCCCCGCGCCAGCCTGGTGCTGGTGAAGACCGGCAACCGCCGCAACCGCCACATCACCGAGCGCGACATCGGCCGCGCGCTCAAGTGGGTCATCCACAACCGGGACCGCTATCAGATCCGCGTGGTCAACATCTCGCTCGGCGGCGACCATCCGTCCACCGGCAAGCTCACCGACCTGGACGAAAAAGTGGAGGAGGCGACGGCGGCCGGCCTGGTGGTGGTCTGCGCGGCCGGCAACACCGGCGACCGGCGCCTCCTGCCGCCGGCCAGCGCGCCGTCGGCCATCACCGTCGGCGGCCTGGACGACCAGAACTCGCTCGACCGGCCCCGGCGCCGCCTGTACTGGTCCAGCTACGGCGTCGGCGCGCTCGGCGTGGCCAAGCCGGACCTGATCGCGCCGGCCCTGTGGCTGGCCGCCCCCATGCTGCCCAAGACGGCCACCCACAACGAGGCCCTGTTCCTGTGGAAGCTCGACCAGGCCTCGGACACGGCGCTGCCGGCGCATCTTCAGACGCCCTACGCCCAGAAGCGCCTGAGCAAACGCACCCTCGGCCTGCCGCTGCCCGAGCTCCGGGCCGTCATCCGCCAGCGCATCATCGAGCAGAAGTACATCCACCCGCACTACCAGCACGTCGACGGCACCTCCATGGCGGCGCCGATCGTCTCGGCCATCGCGGCCCAGATGCTGGAGGCCAACCCGGCGCTGACGCCGGCGCAGGTGAAGGCGCTGCTCGCCGCCACCGCCGAACCGCTGCCGGATGCGCCGGCCGAGCGGCAGGGGCACGGCGTGGTTAACGGCGCGCGGGCCGTGGCCGCCGCGCTGCGCCTGGGCGCCGAGCAGGACCCGGCGCCGGTCTCGCCGCAGCGCACGATCACGTTTTACTATTTCGACCGGGACGCGCGCCAGGTGGCCGTGGTGGGCAGCTTCAACCACTGGCTGCCCTACGGCTACGAACTGGAGCCCTACGCGCGCGGGGCCTGGCGCCTGACCGTGCCGCAGTTCGAGCCGGGCCGGCACGCCTACAAGTTCCTGATCGACCGCGTCCGCTGGACGGCCGACCCGGAAAACCCTCATCAGCTTGAGGACGGGCTGGACGGGTTTTATTCGCTCATTGAAATCTGACGAGGGACGACCGACGGTCGGCGAGCGCCGTCGTCGGTCTCCGCCGTCGCTCTGCCGGAGACGCCCATGAACCGCGAATACCACCGCTGGTACAGCCCCAACCTCAACCGCGACATGGAGTTGCTCATCTTCGGGCACGCCGGCGCGCGCGTGCTGGTCTTCCCCACCTCGTTGGGCAAGTTCTACGAGTGGGAAGACCGCGGCATGGTCGCGGCGCTCGGCGAGCACCTGGAGCGCGGCTGGCTCCAGCTGTACTGCGTGGACAGCGTGGACGCGGAGAGCTGGTACGCCTGGCACAAGCATCCCGGCGCCCGCGCCTGGCGCCAGACCGAGTATGACCGCTACCTGTGCGATGAGGTGCTGCCGCTCTCGCGCCAGAAGAACGACAACCCCTTCTGCATCACCGCCGGCGCGTCGTTCGGCGCCTACCACGCCATGAACTTCGCCCTGCGCCACCCGGAACTGACCGGGCGCGTGCTGGCGATGAGCGGCATGTTCGACGTGGAGCGCTGGCTGGGCGGCTACCGCGACGAGAACGTTTATTACCACTGTCCGTGCCTGTATATGCCCAACGAGCATGACGGCTGGCGCCTGGACCACCTGCGCCGGCTGGATATCATCCTGGCCCTCGGCCGCGACGACCCCAACATCGCCAACAACCGCTGGTTCAGCGGCATGCTGTGGGGCAAGGGCATCGGCAACGCCCTGCGCGAGTGGGACGGCTGGGCCCACGACTGGCCCTGGTGGCGGCAGATGGTCCGGCAGTACATCGGCGGGCACGATTGAAGCCGGCCGCCGGCCCGGGCCAATTCATGGCATAATCGGGCCAATTACGCCCGTTTGACCGTCCAACTGGATAACGCCTGAGGAGAGCCGTATGCCAAAGATCGGAGTCATCGTCGGTCGCGAGTGGTCCTGGCCGCCGGCCTTCATCGAGGAAGTCAATCAGCGCAACCAGGGCGTCACCGCCGAGTACGCCAGGCTGGGCGGCACCGCCATGAACGCGCCCTGCGAGTACGCCGTCATCGTCGACCGCATCTCGCACGAGGTCCCCTACTACCGCTCGTACCTCAAGAACGCGCTGCTCCAGGGCGCGCACGTCGTCAACAATCCGTTCATGTGGACGGCCGACGACAAGTTCTTCGAGGCCTCCCTGGCGGCCCGGCTCGGCGTCGCCAGCCCGCGCACCGTGGTCCTGCCCAACAAGGAATACGTCCCCGGCATCGTCCACACCGAGAGCCTGCGCAACCTGGTCTACCCGCTCGACTGGCAGGGCCTGGTGCAGAGCGTGGGCGGCTTCCCGGTGATCCTCAAGGACGCGCACGGCGGCGGCTGGAAACAGGTCCACATCTGCCGCTCCATGGACGACCTGTGGAACTCCTACAACCAGTCCGGCCTGCTGACCATGGTCCTGCAGGAGTTCATCCAGTGGGAGAACTATGTGCGCTGCATGTGCCTGGGCCGCAAGCACGTGCTGGTGAAGAAGTACGATCCCAACACGCGCCAGTACCTGCCGCCGGACGTCTCCCCGGAACTGCACGAGCGCATCGTGCGCGACAGTCTGACGCTGGTCAACGCGCTCGGCTACGATATGAACACCATCGAGTGGGCCATCAAGGACGGCGTGCCGTACGCCATCGACTTCATGAACCCGGCCCCGGACATGGACGTCAACTCCACCGGCTACGACTATCACCGCTGGTGCGTCGAGCGCATGGCCGATATGTGCATCGACCTGGCCCTCAACCCGCGCCCGCCGGTGAAAGAATTGCGCTGGTCGGCCTGGTTCAATGCGTGACCTCCCCTATCCCCGCCCGGCCTCCGCCCGCGGGCGGGCGCGGCCACCCTCCGCTTCCCTCTCCTGACAGGAAAGGGAAGCGGAGGGCCGGGGTGGGGAAGGGTGAGGTCAAGGGTCCGCCATGAAAGCCATCCTCGAAACCATCGACTTCTACCACTCGCTGCTCGACCCGGCCACGGCCGCCGAGACGCACGCCCAGCTCACCGAGCAGCAGCAGCGGCGCGGCCTGTTCTTCGGCGACCGGCCGCTGTGTACGGTGCTGCGCCCGCGCTTCCTGCACCCCACCCAGTACCGCGCCCTGCAGATGGCCATCCGCACGCTGATGCCGGCCTTCGCCCGCGCCCACGCCGCGGCGCTGGCCGACGCCGACTTCCGCCGCCAGTTCCGCCTGAACGAGTGGGAGGAGGCGCTGATCCACGTCGATCCGGGCTATAAAGCCTCCAGCCCAACGGCGCGCATGGACACGTTCTTCGACGAGGCCAACGCGCTGTGGTGCACGGAGTACAACGCCGAGACGCCGGCCGCCATCGCCTACAACGACGTGCTGACCGAGGTCTTCTACGCCCTGCCCGTGATGCGCGAATTCGAGAAGGTCTACGACGTGCGCCCCCTGCCGGGCCGGCACCACATGCTGCACGCCCTGATCGACTGTTACCGGCAATGGGGCGGCGTGGAGAAGCCGCGCATCGCCATCCTGGACTGGCACGAGGTGCCGACCTACAGCGAGTTCGTGCTCTTCCGCGAGTACTTCGAGTCCCACGGCTACGCCTGCGTCATCGCCGACCCGCGCGACGTCACCTACCAGAACGGCAGGCTGTACGCCGGCGGCTTCCCGGTCCACATCATCTACAAGCGCGTGCTGTTGAGCGAGCTGGTGGAGCGCGGCGGCCTGCAGCATCCGGTCATCCGCGCGGTGCGCGACCGGGCCGTGTGCATGGTGAACCCGTTCGTGTGCAAGCTCCTGCACAAGAAGGCCAGCCTGGCAGTGCTGAGCGACGAGGCCAACAGCCGCCTGTTCACGCCGGGAGAGCAACAGGCCATCGAGCGCTATATCCCCTGGACGCGCGTCGTCGCCGACCGGCCCACGACCTACGGCGGCGGCAACATCGACCTGCTGCCCTTCCTGGCGAAATACAAGGACCAGTTCGTGCTCAAGCCCAACGACGAATACGGCGGCAAGGGCATCGTGCTCGGCTGGGAGGTGGACCAGGCCCAATGGGAGGCCGCGCTGCGGGCCGCGCTGGACGAGCCGACGATCGTGCAGAAGCGCGTGCCGCTGCCCAAATTCAAGTACGCCAGCTACGTGGACGGCCGGGTGGAGATCTACGACCGGATGCTCGACACCAACCCGTACCTCTGGTACGGCGAGTACCTGAGCGGCTGCCTGACCCGGCTCTCGACCGTCTCGCTGCTCAACGTCACCGCCGGCGGCGGCTCCACCGTGCCGACGTTCGTGGTGGAGAAACGCCTGTAGCCGATCGGCCCGTCGCCTGGAGCGCGCCGCGGTTCGCCGTTCGTCGTTGTCCACAGGAGATCCCATGCTCACCCCGCCCTCCCTCAGTATCGGCATCGAAGAGGAATATCAGATCATCGATCCGGAGACGCGCGAGCTCAAATCCTACATCACCGAGATGCTGGCCGAGGGCAAGATGGTGATGGCCGAGCAGATCAAAGCCGAGCTGCACCAGTCCATCGTCGAGGTCGGCACCCGGGTCTGCCGCACGCCGGCCGAGGCGCGCGCCGAGCTGGTGCGCCTGCGTCGCGGGGTGATGGACCTGGCCGCCAAGAAGGGCCTCAAGATCGTGGCGGCCGGCTCGCACCCGTTCTCGCACTGGCTGGAGCAGGAGATCACCCCCTTCGACCGCTACGCCGGCGTCAAGCAGGACATGCAGATGCTGGCCCAGCAGTTGTTGATCTTCGGCACGCACGTCCACATCGGCATCGAGGACCCCGAGTTCATGATCGACGCCATGAATATGGTCCGCTACATGCTGCCGCATGTGCTGTGCCTGTCCACCAGCTCGCCCTTCTGGGTGGGCCAGGACACCGGCCTGAAGAGCTACCGCAGCATCATCTTCCGCAACTTTCCGCGCACCGGCATCCCGCCCATCCTCAGCTCGCGCGGCGAGTTCGAACAGCTCAAGGAGATGCTGGTGCGCACCGGCTGCATCCCGGACGGCACCAAGATCTGGTGGGATGTGCGCCCCAACCACAACTACCCGACGCTCGAATTCCGCATCTGCGACGTGTGCACGCGCGTCGACGAGGCGGTCTGCGTGGCCGCCCTCTTCCAGGCCCTGATCTACAAGGCCTGGAAGCTGCGCCGGGACAACATGACTTTCCGCATTTACCCGTCGGCCCTGATCGACGAGAACAAGTGGCGGGCGGTGCGCTACGGCCTGGACGGCAAGCTGATCGACTGGGGCAAACAGGAGGAGAAACCCGCCCGCGAGCTGATCGCCGAGATGATCGAGTGGTTCATCGGCGACGTCATGGACGAGCTCGGCAGCCGCAAGGAGATCGAGTACGCGTTCCGGATCATGGAGGACGGCACCAGCGCCGACCGGCAGCGGGCCACCTTCCGCCAGACCGGCAGCCTGCAGGCCGTGGTGGATCGGTTGATCCACGAGACGGAGGAAGGCGTTTTATGAGCATCACCCATCGCCCTCTCACCTTCCTCTGCCTGGCCAGCTACTTCAAGGGCAACGCCTTCATGCAGGCCGCCAAGCAGCTCGGCCACCACGTCCTGCTGATCGCCGGCGAGAAGTCCGCCGACGAGGCCTGGGCGCGCGAGAGCATCGACGAGCTCTTCTTTCTGCCGTCGCTCTCCAAACGCCCGGACATCGTCTACAGCGTGGCCTACCTGGCGCGCGGACGCCACCTCGACGCGGTCGTCGCCCTGGACGACTTCGACGTGGAGACGGCCGCCCACCTGCGCGAGCACCTGCGCCTGCCGGGCATGGGCGAGAGCCAGGCCCGCCGCTTTCGCGACAAACTGGCCATGCGCGACGCGGCGCGCGCCGGCGGCGTGCCGGTGCCCGAATACACGCGCGTGGTGAACTACGACGAACTGCGCGAGTTCATGAGCCGCGTGCCGGCCCCCTGGCTGCTCAAACCGCGCGCGGAGGCCAGCGCCATGGGCATCCGGCGCCTGCACGACGCCGAGCAGCTCTGGCGCGCGCTGGACCAGCTCGGCGACCAGCAATCGTTCTTCATCCTGGAGCAATACCTGCCCGGCGAGGTCTTCCACGTCGACGCGCTGGTGGACGGCGGCGAGGTCCTCTTCTCCATCGCCAGCCAGTACGGCCGGCCGCCGCTCAACGTCTACCAGGACGGCGGCGTGTTCATCACCCGCACCCTGGACCGCGCCTCGGCGGACAGCCAGGCGCTGACGACCGCCAACCGCCGGATGCTGCGCGCCCTCGGGCTGGAACGCGGGGCCGCGCACGCCGAGTTCCTTAAAGCGAGCCACGACGGGCAGTTCTACTTCATCGAGTGCGCGTCGCGCGTCGGCGGCGCCAACATCGCCGAGACCCTCGAGTACGCCAGCGGCCTCAACCTGTGGCGCGAGTGGGCGCGCCTGGAGGTGGCCTATCTGCGCGGCGAGCCCTATGCGCTGCCGCCGCTGCGCGACGATTACGCCGGCATCATCGTCTGCCTCTCGCAGCAGGAATGGCCGGATACGTCCGGCTACACGGACCCCGAGATCGTGTGGCGGTTGAAGAAGAAGAACCACGCCGGCCTGATCGTCAGCGGCGCGGACCCCGGACGCGTGCAGGCGCTGCTGGAGAGCTACGGCCAGCGCTTCGCGCAGGACTTCCTGGCCGTCATGCCGCCCCGACAGTCGGCGGCCGAGATGTAGCGGCGGTTATGTAGGGGTGGAGCTTCCCAACGTTTCTCCGCTTGTGCCAGGCGACGCGATCGGTAGAGTCGTGGTGAGGTGTGGGGTCAGGCTGGCCGGGATGCGCCCGCCGCGCTGACCCCTCGCGGAGAATCAAACAAAATGGAAGCCCTGAAATGCCCTGGTTGCGGCGCGCCGCTGGCGGAGCCGGCTGCGCCCGGCGAATACGCCACCTGCTCGTTTTGCGGCGCCCGCTCGCGGACGACGACTATCACAACTGAGGCCGTCGTCACCGGCCACCCCTCAATCGTCATCCGGTCGGGCGGCCCCGTGCATATCGGGGGCGACGTCGTCGCCGGGGATGTGGTCGCCGACGACCTGGCCGACACCCCCATCAACCACTCCAGCCCCGCCGACCCGGCGGTCGGCGCTGAAAGCGGCGGCGCGCTGAGCTGGCTCAACGACCTGACGCGGAACCGCGCCCCGCACTCCGCCCCGCCGCCTCAGACGGCGGGCGCCCGCCTGCTCCGCGCCTGGCGCCGCCTGGCCCGCAGGCTCCGCGCGCTCTTCCGAAAGCGCCCCATGCTCCCGACGGCCCTGACGTGGGAAGCGCCGGCCGCCCTGGCGGCGGTGACCGGGGACGACCCGCCGGCGGGCGGCATCTCCATCCAGGGCGGCTCGATCACCATCGCGGGCGACCTGGTCGGCCGGGACAAGGTCGTCAACCGGCGCCGTTGATCACCCCCGGTACTCCCGCACGATCCGCAAATTCTGATTGACCATGCGCCGGGCGTGGCGTTCGGCCTCGGCCATGATCCGGTCCTCGTCGAGGGTCAGCAGTTCGCCGTTCCGATAAATCAGGCGCCCGTCCACGATGACGTGCGTCACATCGCTGCCGCGCGCCGCGTGCACCAGGTTCGCCACCAGGTCATGGCGCGGGTAGAGGTGCGGCCGGTCGAAGTCCAGCAGGATCAGGTCGGCCGCCCGGCCGGGCTCCAGCGCGCCTGACTCCGGGAACCCCATCGCCCGGGCGCCGTTGGCCGTGGCCATCCGCAGCGGCTGGTCGCCGGGCAGGGCCGCGGCGTCCCGGCGCTGGTGCTTCTGCAGCAACGCCGTGAAACGGATGACGGCCTTCATGTCCATATCGTTGTTGGAGCCCGGGCCGTCCGTGCCCAGCGCCACGTTC
>DAOUAB010000138.1:0-16028 GCA_034434015.1 Anaerolineales bacterium | reverse complement strand
TGCTGGTGGTCACGGGCCTGAGCATCGCCGTGCCGTCGGCGCCCGGCAACCTGGGCGTGTGGCAGGCGGCCGGCGTGGCCGCGCTCGGCGTCTTCGGCTTCACCGGCGGCCTGGCCTTCAGCATCGCCGCCGCCCACCACCTCGTCAACTACGGCCTGAGCAGCCTGCTCGGCGCCCTGGCGCTGGCGCAGGAGGGCGAGTCCCTCGGCCATCTGGCGGCCTCGGCGCGCACCTTGTTGACGAATGACGAACGACGGACGACGGGGACTTCCGGCTAGCGCCCGACTTCGTCATCCGTCCGTGGTCACGCAATGAAAGTCCTTATCGCTCTCACCTACTACCGCCCGCACGTCTCCGGGCTGACCATCTATGTCGAACGCCTGGCGCGCGCCCTGGCTACGCGCGGCCACACGCTCACCGTGCTCACGGCGCAGTACGACCCGGCGCTGCCGCGCCGCGAGCGCCTGCACGGCGTGGACGTGATCCGCGTGCCGGTGGCCGCGCGCATCAGCAAGGGCGTGCTCATGCCCGCCATCGGCTTCGTGGCCTGGCGCCTGGTGCCGCAGCACGACGTCTTCAGCATCCACCTGCCGCAGTTCGACGCGCCCGGCTTCGCGCTGCGCGGCCGACTGCTGGGCAAGCCCGTCGTCGTCACTTACCATTCCGACCTGCTCCTGCCGCCGTCGCTCATCAACCTGGCGGCCGGCGCGGTCATCGAGTTCAACAACCACGCCGCCGCGCTCATGGCCCGCCGGCTGGTGGCCTATACCGACGACTTCGCGCGCCACTCGCGCTTCCTGTCGCGCTACCTGGACAAGGTCACCGTCATCCCGCCGCCGGTGGAGATGCCCGAGCCGGCGCCCGAGGCCGTGGCCGCTTTCCGCGCCGAACACGGGCTCGCCGGCCGGCGCCCGGTCATTGGGCTGGCCGTGCGGCTGGCGGCCGAGAAGGGCGTGGAGTACCTGTTCGAGGCGCTGCCCGCGATCCTGGCGCAGCACCCGCAGGCCCTGATCCTGCACGCCGGCCCGCGCGAGGCCATCGGCGAGGCCGAGTACCGGCGCAAGATCGAGCCGCTGGTCGAGCGCTACCGCGCTCACTATCGGCACGTCGGCACGCTCACGCCGGAACAGATGGCCGTCTTCTTCCGTTGCTGCGACGTCCACGTCCTGCCCAGCATCAACAGCACCGAGACGTTCGGGCTGGTGCAGATCGAGGCCGCCCTGTGCGGCACGCCGACGGTGGCCAGCGCGCTGCCCGGCGTACGGATGCCGACGAAGATGACGGGCATGGGCCTGACCGTGCCGCCCAAGGACCCGCGCGCCCTGGCCGAGGCGCTGCTCGAAGTCCTGGCGCGCCGCGATCAGTACGTGCGTCCACGCGGCCCGATCGCCGAGCAGTTCGCGCCGGCCACGACCGCCGCGCACTATGAGGCGCTGTTTGAGACGTTGCTCCGGCCAAAGGGCGCGGCGTGAGGGCCGGTTTTTCTGTCAACCCTGGCGCGTGAGACAATTGGCGCGATGACGTGTATAACTCCCGATAAACGCCAGGACCCCGGAACATCGGGTCCGCGCTGTCCGTGATCATCAGTGAAATCCGCGTCCAGGTAGTGGCTCTCCTGTGATTCAAAGTGGCTGAACGAACATGACGGCCGTCATTAACGAGGCGACCCATGACGACCTGCTCTGGCGCAACCTGAAGGACCTGCCGGCCTTCCGGGGCCTGCTGCGGGCGGTGGAGGCGCGCTTCTACGCCGATCTCGCCCTGCCCGCGCCGGTGCTGGACCTGGGCTGCGGCGACGCGCACTTCGCGTCGGTGGCCTTCCAGCGCATGCTGGACGTGGGCGTCGATCCGTGGACGCCGCCGCTGCGCGAGGCCCGCCGCCTGCGCCCCGGCGTCTACGGCGGCCTGGTCCAGGCGAGCGGCGCGGCCTTCCCCTTCCCGGACGGGCACTTCGCCAGCGCCCTGAGCAACTCGGTGCTGGAACACATCCCGGACCTGGACCCGGTGCTGGCGGACCTGGCGCGCGTCCTGCGGCCGGGCGCGCCCTTCGTCTTCTGCACGCCGAGCGAGTACTTTCTGGAATTCCTGTCCGTGTCCGGCGCCCTCAAACGCGTCGGCCTGCGCCCGCTGGCGGCGGCCTACGAGCGGTTCTTCAACCGCATCTCGCGGCACTATCATTGCGACAGCCCGGCGGTCTGGCAGGCGCGCCTGGCGCGGGCCGGGTTCCTGGTGGAGAAACACTGGTATTACTTCTCGGCCGGCGCGCTGCGCGCCCTGGAGTGGGGCCACTACTTCGGCCTGCCGGCCGCCGTGGCCCACGCGCTCACCGGGCGCTGGCTGCTCGCGCCGACGCGCGCCAACCTGGCGGTCACCGAGCGCCTGCTGCGACCGTTCTATGAGGAGCCGCTCCCGGACAAGGGCGCTTACCTTTTTTTTGTGACGCGCAAAGCGGTTTAGGTCCGCTTCACACGCTACGGTCGACGTATGAACGACGCCTCGCCCACGCCCTCCCTGCTCGACTGGCTCAAGGCCCAGTGGTCCCAGCCGTTGATCCAGCGCGTCTTCCGCTTCGGGGCCGCCGCGCTGACCGGCGGCTGGGGCCTGTATCTGTGGCTGGCCGACGGGAACGGCGCCGGCTACTTCTTCATCGGCCTGGGCCTCGGCCTGGCGCTGTGGGGGCTCTCGGTGCGCGGCGCCAACACCTGGACCCTGTCGCCGGGCGGGCTGCCGGCCGTCGAGACGCGGCCGCTCGTCTCGGCGCCGGCGGCGACCCGGCCGGCGGCGTCTTTTCTGGCCCCGCTGCGCCTGCCGGCGGCCTTCGTCTTCCCGCTCCTGGGGCAGATCGTCCTCAGTTCCCAGCGCGAGAACGTCCTGCTCGGCCTGGTATTCTACGCGCTGGGCGTGGCGGCCTTCGGCCTGGTGGTCTGGCGCGAGGGCCTGCTGGCGCGCGCGCCGCAGGGCGAGCAGGCTGCGCCGCGCCCCGTGGCCTTCCGCCTGGGCCTGCTCGGCGCGGCCGCGCTCGCCGGCCTGATCGCGTTTGCCACGTCCGGCGGCAACCGGTTCACGACCTTCAACGTCGCGGCGTGGCTGGCGGCGGTGGCGGCGTGGCTGGCGGCCACGCTCACGTTCGGGCGCGTCGGCGAACGGCTGGCGGGCGCCTGGGAGCGGCTCTGGGCCGGGGGCCTGACGCTGCGGATCACGTGGCTGGGGCTGGCCCTGACCGCGATCCTGGCGGTGGGCGCTTACTTCCGCCTGGCCGGGATCGACGCCATCCCGCCGGAGATGACGTCCGACCACGCCGAGAAGATCCTGGACGTCTACGATCTGGCCGTCGACGGCCAGACCAAGATCTTCTTCGAGCGCAACACGGGCCGCGAGCCGCTGCAGTTCTACTGGACGGCCTGGATCGGCGCGCTGTTCGGCACCGGCGTTTCCTACCTGTCGCTCAAGATCGGCACCGGCCTGATCGGCTGGCTGACGCTGCCGTACGTCTTCCTGCTGGCGCGCGAGCTGGAGGACGACGCCTTCGCGCTGCTGGCGACGCTGCTGGCCGCGTTCAGTTTCTGGGCGACCGCCATCAGCCGCGTGGGTCTGCGCTTCCCGCTCTACCCGGCCTTCGTCGCCCCAGCGCTCTTCCACCTGTTTCGCGGCTTGCGGCGTGGAACGCGCAACGATTACCTCTGGGCGGGCCTGTTCCTGGGCCTCGGCCTGTACGGCTACAGCCCCATCCGCGCCCTGCCGCTGGCGATCGCCGCTATCGTCGGCTGGTATCTGCTGTGGCCGGAGGCGCGCGGGCGGCGCCTGGACGTGCTGGCCAACACCGGCCTGCTCTTCGCCACGACGGTCTTCGTTTTCCTGCCGCTGCTGCGCTACTCGCTGGACCGGCCGGACATGTTCTGGTACCGCACCCTGTCGCGCCTGGGCGACACCGAGAGCCGCATCGTCGGCTCGCCGCTGCTGATCTTCCTGCAGAACAACTGGAATGCGCTGCGCGCGTTCAACTGGCTCGGCGACTCGGTGTGGGTGAACTCGCTGCCCGGCCGGCCGCTGCTGGACGTGGTCTCGGCCGCCCTGCTGATCCTGGGCGCGGCCTATGTGCTCGCGCGCCTGATCCTGCGCCGCGACTGGGTCGCCGGCGCGCTGCTGCTGACGGTGCCGGTGCTGCTCCTGCCGTCCACGCTCGCGCTGGCCTTCCCGAATGAGAACCCGTCGGCGGTGCGCATGGGCGGCGCCATCCCCGTGATCTTCGTCCTGGCCGCGTACCCGCTCTGGCTGTTGATCCGGCGCATCCGCCTGGCGCAATTGGGCGCGCCGGGGGTGGGGGCGGCGGCGGTGACGCTGGCGGCGCTGCTCGGCGGCGCGTTCGCGCTCAACCGGCAGATGTACTTTCAGGAGTATCCGGCCCAGTACGTCGGCCCGGCGCAGAATGCGTCCGAGATCGGCCAGGTCATCCACGACTTCGCCCGCACGTTCGGGGACTTCGACACGGCCTGGGTGCGCCCCTACCCGCACTGGGTGGACACGCGCGCGGTGGGCATGTACGCCGACCAGAGCCAGACGTATCACGACTACGCCATCCAGCTGGCGGACCTGCCGGCGACGCAGGCCGACCCGCGCGCCAAGCTGTTTATCCTGCACCCGGAGGACGCCGCGGGCGTCCGGCCGGACGGCGAGCCGGCGACGCTGCCCGAACTGCGGCGCCTCTATCCGGAGGGACAATTGTCGACGTACCCTTCGGCCCGGCCGGACAAGGATTTCCTGGTCTTCTTCGTGCCCGCGCGGCCGGACGCGGACGTGTCCGCGCCGGAACAACCCTGACGATCCCCCACTCTCGGTATGTCTGATCCGACCCCTTCGACTGAAACCACGCTCACACCCGCCGACGGCTCCGGCGACGGGCAACCGGCCGCCGGCCCGGCCCCGGAGCCCGCGCCGGCGGATGACGCGCGCTCGCGGCCGGCGGCCGGGCGCGCCCCCCGGCGCGTCTCGTGGACGGGCCTGGCCGTCGACGTCCTGCTCGTCGTCCTGATCTGCGTCGGCGTGTACTTCCGCTTCAGTTGGACCAACTGGAGCCAGGACACGGACCTGCACCCGGACGAGTACGGCCTGACCGGCACGCTCACCCGGCTGCGGATGCCGGCGACGCTGGACGAATATTTCAACACGCGCCTGTCGCCCATCAGCCCGTACCAGAAGTACGACGAGTTCGGTAACCCGACTGAGCCCGGCCCCGACAACCGCATGCGCTGGGGCCAGTGGCCGATCATCCTGCTCAAGTGGGGCGCGGAGCTGACCGGCAACACCGGCTACCGCGAGCAGCGGCTGTTCGGGCGGCAGATGTCGGCGCTGGCGGACACGCTGGCCCTGCTGGTGGTCGCCCTGATCGGGGCGCGGTTGTTCAACCGCCGCGTCGGCCTGCTGGCGGCTGCGCTCAGCGCCCTGGCCGTGATGCAGATCCAGCAGTCGCACTTCATGACCTCGGACAACTTCGGCACGTTATTCACGGCGCTGGCGTTGTACGCGGCGGTGCGCGTGGCGACGGCCCCCGCCTCCGCCGCTGACGCGGCCGGAGAAGGGAGTCCGACCTCCACCCGGCCTTCGCTCCTCCACGACACGTCGCAGGGGTGGGCGGGGGCGGGGGGCTGGGGATGGTATCTCCTCTTCGGCGTCTTCTTCGGCATGGCGCTGGCCTCGCGCATCAACCTGGCGCCGCTCGGCGGCATGATCCTGGTCGCGTCCCTGATCGCGCATGTTGACCCGCTCCGACAGGGCCGCGACCCGTGGGCCGTGTTCCAGCGCGTGCTCCTGCTCTGCGCCCTGGCCGGGGCCGCGGCGCTGGCGACCTTCCGGGTGACGCAGCCGATGACCTTCCGGGCCGAGATCGGCGACACGACGCTCTTCACCTTCACGCTGAACAAGGACTGGAGCGACAGCATGGCCGTCGCGCAGGCCGAGTCCAATGGTGAAGCCGGCGGCCCGCCGGCCGAGCAGTGGACGAACCGCCCGGCCCTGGTCTTCCCCTGGCTGAACATGGTGCTGTGGGGGATGGGCCTGCCGCTCGGCCTGGCGGCCTGGGGGGGGTTCGCCTGGGCGCTCTGGCGCCTCCTGCGTTCGGATTGGGGCGCGCGCTTCCTGACGGACGTCGCTCCGCTCGTCCTGCCAACGCTGTGGGTCGGCGGCTATTTCCTGTTCATGGGCACGCGCTGGGTCAAATCGGTCCGCTACTTCCTGCCGATCTATCCCTTCCTGGCGCTGCTGGCGGCGTGGGCGTTGGTTGAGTTGTGGCAGAAGGCAGGCGGCCGAAGGCCGGCGACCGGTGGCGCACGGCCGGCCGACCGCCTTCTGCCCTCCGCCTTCGCCCTGTTTGTCTCCGTCGTCGTGGTCGCCGGCACGCTGGCCTGGGCCTACGGCTTCACCCACATCTACCGCAACGACAACACGCGCGTGCAGGCCTCGCGCTGGATCTACCAGAACGTCCCCGGCCCGCTCAACCTGCAGATCGAGACCCCGGACGGCCTGTACACCGACCCGGTCCCCCTGCCGGATGGGCTCCAGCTCCTGACCGGGGCGAGCTACGTCGTCGAGGTCCGGCCGCGCGTGAGCGGCACGCTCTCGGCCATCACCGCCGGCCGGATGAGCAACGCCGTGAACCTGGTTGTGCCCGGCCGGCTGCGTGTGACGGTGGCGGCCGACCCGGACGCGAGCCAGCGGCTGGGCCAGGCCGACCTGCGTGTGGAGGCCGGCGAGGGGCGCGGCGTCGTGTCCGAGGCGCTGTCGATCCCGGTGGAGCAGGACCGGACGTATTACCTGATCCTCGGCGTGCCGGAGGGGGGGCCGCTGGAGCTGCGGGGCGCGGTCGTCTCCAACGAGAACTGGGACGAGGGCCTCCCGCTGCGCGTGGACGGCCGCGACGCGTTCGGGGGCCTGTACCGCGGCCTGACGATGGAGGTCCACTGGCTGGACAACGAGGACAAGCGCCAGATGTTCCTGGCCAACCTCGAGCAGGCCGACTACATCTTCGTGCAGAGCCAGCGCCGCCTGTGGGCCTCGACGCGCATCCCGGCCCGCTACCCGATGACGATGGAGTTTTACCGGGCGCTGTTCGACGGCCGGCTGGGCTTCGAGCTGGCGGCCCAGTTCCACACGCCCATCACGGTCGGCCCGCTGCAGGTCTCCGACCTCACCGGCGCGGCCGCCTGGGGCCGGCCGCCGGACGTGCCCGCGCGCGGCCCGGACTACCCCTTCAACTTCAGCCCGTTCGCGGCCGAGGAGGCCTTCAGCGTCTACGACCACGCCCCGGTCTGGATCTTCCGCAAGCGCGCGGACTTCGATTTCGACCGGGCGGCCGCCATCCTGTACGCCGTGGACCTGAGCACGGTGGTGGACCAGGGGCCGCGCGACGCCACGGCGGCGGCGACCCTGCTCATGCTGCCGCCCGACCTGCTCGCCATCCAGCGCGCCGGCGGCACCTGGCGCGCGATGTTCGACGCGGCGAGCCTGCTCAACACCAGCGCGCCGGTTGCCGTGGTCGTCTGGTATCTGGCGCTGCTGGCGTTGGGCGTCGCCGCCTTCCCGCTCACCTTTGCGGCGTTCGGCGGGCTGTCCGACCGCGGCTATCCGCTGTCCCGGACCGTGGCGCTGCTGTTCATGAGCTGGTTCGTGTGGATGCACGGCAGCCTGCGCCTGTTGCCGTTCACGCGCGCCACCATCGTCCTGGCGCTCATGGTGCTGGCGCTGATCTCGGCGGGCGCGTTCTGGCTGAAACGCCAGGCCATCCGCGACTACGTGCGCGCCCGCTGGCGCCACCTGTTGGCCGTGGAGGCCGTGGGCCTGGCGCTGTTCGCCCTGATGCTCTTCATCCGCGCCGGCAACCCGGACCTGTGGCATCCGTCCTACGGCGGCGAGAAGCCCATGGACTTCTCGTACTTCAACGCCGTCCTCAAAAGCACCTACTTCCCGCCGTACGATCCCTGGCTGGCCGGCGGTTACCTGAACTACTACTACTACGGTTTCGTCGTCGCCGGCCTGCTCACCAAGCTGCTCGGCGTCGTCCCGGCCCTGGCCTACAACCTGATCCTGCCGATGCTGTTCTCGCTGGTGGGCGTGAACGCGTTCTGTGTGGCCTACAACCTGGTGGAGGGGGCGAGGGCGCAGGAAGCCGGGCCGGGGGAAAAGGGCCAGGGGCTGGAAGAAAGCCCCGAAGCCCATCCCCATGGCAACGGCGTGGACGCCCACTCCGTAGAACTGCCGGCCGTCGAAACGGCCCACCGGCCACGCGCCACTCTGTCGCCTGCCGCCCCGTCCCCGGCCCGTCCCAACCCCTATCTCGCCGGTATCGCGGCGGCCTTGCTGATCGTGGTCCTCGGCAACCTGGGCCAGGTCCGCACCTTCCTGGTCGGGTTCCAGCGCTCAGCCGACCGGCCGGCGCTGGCGGACTCGGTCTTCGGCGACAACGACTTCACCGCCACGCTCAACGGCTTCTGGCGCGTGGCCAGCGGCCAGACGGAGCTGCAGGTGCGCCTGGGCTCGTGGTATTGGGACGCCACCCGCATCGTGCCCGACGTCAACCAGTCCGGCGCGGGCGAGATCACCGAGTTCCCGTTTTTCACTTTCCTGTACGCCGACCTGCACGCGCACATGATCGTCATGCCGTTCACGGTCATGGCCATCGCCTGGGCCGTGGCCTACCTGGGCTGGGGCCGGGAGGCGCGGCGCTGGTGGGAGTCGGCGGCGATGTGGGCCCTCGGCGGGCTGGTCATCGGCGTCACGCGCCCGTCCAACACCTGGGACTACCCGATGTACATCGCGCTCGGCGCGTCGGCGATCCTGGCGGCCGTCTGGCTGCGCCACCGGCCGGGCGACTCCTGGCAGGCGGCGTTGCTGGGGGCGGGCGCGCGGCTGGCCGGCCTGGTGGCCCTGACGTTGCTCCTCTATCGCCCGTTCGACGCGTGGGTGGCGGTGCCGCTGACGGAGCTGAAGCTGTGGGAGGGCGTCCACACCTGGCTCGAGTCGTATCTCTATATCTATGGCCTGTTCCTGTTCGTGCTGGCGTCGTTCGTGGTGATCGAGGCGCGGCGCTGGCTGGCCGAGACGCCGATGACGGTGCTGGGCCGCGCCCATCAGTGGCTCCCGCCCGTCCTGTTTATGCTGGCGGTCTTCGTGCTGGCCGTGGGAGCGCTGCTCTACCGGGGCGTGCAGACCGCCGGGGTGGCCCTGCCGCTGATGGCCGGGGCCGGGCTGCTGGCGTTGCGCCGGCGCGAGGCGCTGGCGGACGAGAAACGCGCGGTGCTTTTCTTGTTCGGCACCGGCCTGGCGGCCACGCTCTTCCTGGACACGGTCACGCTCGGCGGCGACCGCATGAACACGTACTTCAAGCTGTCCATGCAGGTCTGGATGCTGTTCAGCGTCGCGGCCGGCGCGGCCCTGGCCTGGGTCTGGGCGGACCGCCCGGCCTGGCCCGAGAACTGGCGCGGCGGGTGGTCCGTGGTCCTGGCCGTGCTGGTCGGCGCGGCGGCGCTGTACACCGTCACCGCCGCTTCGGCCAAGATGCGCGACCGTTTCCCGGCGTTCGCCGTCTCGCCGGAGGGCGCCGGCTGCCAGCCGATCCCGGGCATGCCGCTGCCCTATCAACAGGGCCGGCCGCCGGAGGAGCAGCCGTGGGGCCTGAACGGCCTGGAGTTTATGACCTGGAGCGCCTA
Organism: Anaerolineales bacterium; assembly: GCA_034434015.1. GTDB lineage: Bacteria > Chloroflexota > Anaerolineae > Anaerolineales > UBA6663 > SpSt-583. The sequence continues at coordinate 6,330 of DAOUAB010000138.1, read as the reverse complement.
CTGCGACGAGGGTTACTTCCTGCCGCTGACGTACGATTACGACGCCATCCGCTGGCTCCAGGATAACGTCCAGGGCTCGCCCGTCATCGCTGAGGCGCAGACGTTCAACCTGTACCGCATGGCCAGCCGTTACGCCTGGAACACCGGCCTGCCCAATGTCGTCGGCTGGGACTGGCATCAGCGGCAGCAGCGCGGCGCGGTGCCGACCGGCTTCATCACGGAGCGCGGCGTCCAGGTCTCGGACTTCTATCTCAATCCGGACGAGGCGGCGGCGCTGGCTTTCCTCCGCCGCTACGACGTGCGCTACGTCATCGTCGGCCCGATGGAGCGCGCCTACTATCCGCCCGAAGGCCTGGCCAAGTTCGAGCGCCTGGCGGCAGCCGGCCAGTTGGGCGTGGTCTACGCCAATCCGGGCGTGACTGTGTATGAAGTCAAGACGCCGCTGGCCGGGCAGTGAGGCGGGGTCTTTTGCCCGAAATGCGATTTGACACCTACTACAAGTACGCCGAGCTGACGGCGCTGCTGCACGACTTCGCCGCGCGCTTCCCGGCGCTCTGCCGGGTCACGTCCCTCGGCCGGAGCCACGAGGGCCGCGAGATCTGGCTGGCGACGTTGACCAACACGGCCACCGGCCCGGACACGGACAAGCCGGCTTTCTGGGTGGACGCCAACATCCACGCCACCGAGGTCTCGCCCTCGGCCTGCGTGCTGTACACGCTCAACAAAGTCCTCGCCGGCTACGGCGCCGACCCGCAGATCACGCGCCTGCTGGACACGCGCGCCTTGTATCTCGTGCCGCGCTTCAACCCGGACGGCGCCGAGCTGTACCTGGCCGAGCGCCGCCGCATCCGTTCCAGCACGCGCCTCTATCCCTGGCCCGAGCCGCGCGACGGCCTGCACGAAGAGGACGTGGACGGCGACGGCCGCACCCTGCTCATGCGCCTGAAGGACCCCAACGGCCCGTGGAAGGCCCACCCGGATGACCCGCGCCTGCTCGTCCCCCGCGCCGCCGACGGCTCGGACAGCGGCCCCTACTACCGGCTGTTGCCGGAGGGCTTCATACGCAACTACGACGGCGTCCAGATCAAGGTCGCGCCCAAGCCCGAGGGCCTGGACCTCAACCGCAACTTCCCGGTGGAGTGGGCCTTCGAGAGCGAGCAGTTGGGCGCCGGCCCGTACCCGGTCAGCGAGCCGGAAGTGCGCGCCGTGGTCCAGTTCATCGTGGACCACCCCAACATCACCGGCGCGATCACGTTCCACACCTGGAGCGCCGTGTACCTGCGCCCGTACAGCGCGCACCCGGATGACCATTTCCCGACCGACGACCTGTGGACCTATCAGGAGATCGGCAAACAGGCCACCCGGCTCACCGGCTATCCGGCCATCTCCGTCTTTCACGAATTCAGGTATCACCCCAAGGAGACGATGAAGGGCGACTTCGACAGCTGGATGTACGACCATCGCGGCGTGTATGCCTGGACGTGCGAGTTGTGGAGCCCGGAGAAGGAGGCCGGCATCGACCTGACGACCGGCCCGGACGGGAAAGGGGGGTCGCGTTACATCGAGTGGACACGGACCCACCCGGTGGAAGAGGACCTTAAGCTCCTCAAGTGGAACGACGAGGTCCTCGGCGGCCGAGGTTTCGTGAACTGGTATCCCTTCCAGCACCCGCAGTTGGGCGAAGTGGAGCTGGGCGGCTGGGACATCGACCTGGTCTGGCGCAATCCCCCGCCGCACCTGCTGGAGCGCGAGATCGCGCCGCACGCCGACTTCATCATCTGGCATGCCCTGGTCTCCCCGCTGCTCGAATGGCGCGAGACGACGGTCACGCCGCTGGGCGCGGACGCCTACCACCTCCGCGCCGTGGTCCAGAACACCGGCTGGCTGCCCACCAACATCACCGCCCGCGCCGTCGAGAAGAAGCTGGTCCAGCCGCTGGAGGTGGAGATCACGCTGCCGGACGGCGCAGCGCTGGTGAGCGGCGAGCGCAAGGTGGAGGCCGGCCAGCTCACCGGGCGCGCCCTCAAGCGTTACGCCGATTTCTGGACGCCCGACCCGACCACCGACCGGGCCAGGGTGGAGTGGGTGGTGCGCGCCCCGGCCGGGTCCGAGATCACCCTGACCGCCCGCCACCCGCGCGCCGGCAAAATCACGCGCACGCTCACGCTCTGATCACTGACCACCAATCGCTGTCACCGATTACCGATCACTGCCCTCTGCCGCATGTCCGACCTCCTCGCCTGCCTCTCCTGGTATCTGGCCGTCAGCCTGGCCGGCCTGTTGGCTCTGCCGCTGGCCTTCCGGCTGTTCCGCCTCCTGCCGGACCGCGGCTACGCGCTGGCGCGGCCGCTGGGGCTGCTCGCCGCGGGCTATGTCTTCTGGATGCTGGGCTCGCTCGGCTTCCTGCGCAACGACGCGGGGAGCGTCCTGATTGCGGCGGCGCTGGTCCTGGCGGCCGGCCTGGCCTGGCTGGGGCGCGCCGGCCTCGGGGAATTGCGCGACTGGCTGCGCGGCCATTGGGCCTACGCGCTGGGCGTGGAGGCGCTGTTCCTGGCCGCCTTCGCCGGCTGGACGTGGGTGCGCGCCTACAACCCGGAGATCCTCGGCACCGAGAAGCCGATGGAGTTCATGTTCATCAACGCCATCCTGCGCAGCCCGGCGTTCCCGCCTAACGACGCCTGGCTCTCCGGCCACGCCATCAGCTACTACTACTTCGGCTATGTGATCATCGCCGCGCTCATCCGCGTGACCGGTGTAGCCCCGGCCGTGGCCTTCAACCTGGGCCTGGCCCTGCTGTTCGCGCTGGCGGTCACCGGGGCGCTGGGGGTGGCCGTGAACCTGATCGCGCTGGTGGAGGCGAAGGACGGAGGCCGGAAGACGGAGGCCGCCCACCCCGGCCCTTCGGCCTCCCTCCTTCGCCGAGCGTTCTGGCCCGCCCTGCTCGCGCCGCTCATGGTCGTCCTGGCCGGCAACTTCTACGGCCTGCTCGGCCTGCTGCACGCCAACGGCCGCCTGGCGGACGTCGCGGTCCCGGCGGTGCGCTACGATTTCGGCGACCTCAACGCCGGCGTGCCGCCGGGCGTCCGGGCCGGGCTGGTGAACGTGTGGGACTGGCTGGATCTGAAGTTCCTGCAGCGCCCGCTGCCGGCGCCGCGCGACGACTTCGATTGGACGCTGGGCGCCTGGTTCTTCGGCGCGCGCGTGACGCACGACCGGAACCTGGTCGGCCAGGAGACCGAGGCCATCACCGAGATGCCGGCCTTCTCGTTCATCCTGGGCGACCTGCACCCGCACGTCCTCGGCCTGCCGTTCGTCTTCATCGCCATCGCCCTGGGCCTGCACTGGCTGCTCTGGGCGCGCGGCCTTCCCTCTCCAGTCCCGCGGCTCGAGGCCGTGTCGGCTTCCCGGTTTTGGAGACTGGAGACCGCTGAGTGGGGATTTTCGCTTCGCTCCCTTCTCCCCGACCTGGCCGCCTCCGCCTGGCTCCTGGGCGCGCTGGGCTTCCTCAACACCTGGGACTTCCCGATCTATTTGTTCGTGGTCGTCGCGGCGCTGGCGCTGGGCCTGGGCCTGGCCTGGGGCTGGGGCGGCCTGCTCCGGCGCTGGACGCTGGTGGCCGGCTTCGCGGCCGGCCTGGCCGTGCCCGGCTTCCTGCTCTACCTGCCGTTCTATCTCACCTTCCAATCCCAGGCCGGCGGCCTGCTGCCCAACCTGATCTGGCCCACGCGCTTCCAGCAGAGCGTCGTCATGTTCGCGCACGTGCTCATCGTCAGCCTGCTGTTCCTGGGCTGGCTGACGGTCCGCGGGCGCGCCGCGCTCGACCGCCGCGCCGCGCTCTGGGCCGGCGGCGGGCTCGTCGTCTTCCTGGCGCTGGTCGTGACGGCGATGGTGCTGGGTGTATTTTTCAGCCCGGGCCTCGCCGGTCTGGTGGACCAGTTCATCGCGCCGTTTTCGCGCGCGGAGGCCCTCAGCCTGATCCTGCAACGCCGCCTGGTGGACTCGTTCGCCACCCTCGTCCCGGCGCTCATGATCGGCCTGAGCGTGGGCCTGGCGGTGGGGGCGTTGATCTCATCCCCCACCCCCGACCCCGCCCCTCTCTCCACCGTCGGAGACCGTGAGGCGGGGGACGGGGTGGCGGAGGCCGCACCGCAGCCGAACGCCGGGGCGGGGGGCGAGGTCTTTTTGCGCTCGCCCGCCCTCCTCTTCAGCCTGATCCTCCTCCTCACCGGCGCCCTGCTCTTCATCGGCCCGGAGTTCCTGTACCTGCGCGACAACTTCGGCTGGCGCATGAACACGATCTTCAAATTCTACTTCCAGGCCTGGGTGCTCTGGGGGCTGGCCGGCGCCTTCGGCCTGTGGGTCATCTGGCGCCAGGCGCGGCCGGCGGTGCGCGTCGGCGTCTGGGCCGTGGCGGCCGTCGCCATCTTCGTCAGCCTGATCTACACGTACTCGGCGCTGCTCGGCAAGACCGGCGACTTCGCCAACACGCCCACGCTGGATGGCATGGCCTGGTACGCGCGCGCCCGCCCGAACGATTGGGCCGCCATCCGGTGGCTCAACGAGAACGCCGTCGGCCAGCCGGTGGTGGCCGAAGCCATCGGCGGCTCCTACACCGACTATGGCCGGATCGCCATGGGCACCGGCCTGCCGACCGTGATGGGCTGGGACGGGCACGAGGGTCAGTGGCGCGGGCCCTACTACGGGCAGGTCGGCGGCCGGGTGGGCGACATCGAGCAGCTCTACCAGACGCGGGACTGGACCGCGGCGCTGGCCATCCTCGACCGGTACAATATCCGCTATGTCGTCGTCGGCGACCTGGAGCGCCAGAAGTACCGGGGCGTCTACGAGTTCAAGTTCGAGCAGTTTATGCGCCCGGTCTTCCAGTCCGGCGATGTGACCATCTACGAACGCTTCGGCGGCAACTAACTATGGGTGACCTGTGACTGTCATGACACGCACTGACACCAACCGGCGCGACGCCTCGCCTCGGGCCGCGGCCCTGACCATCGAACAGGCGGCCTACCTGGCCATCTTCGGCCTGGCGCTGGCCCTGCGCCTCTACGGCCTGGGCGCCCATCCGCTCAACGACCCGGAGGCGCGCGAAGCCCTGGCCGTCCTGCGCTTCCTGCGCGGCGGGCCGGAGCTGCTGCCGGCCAGCCCGCTCTATTTCTTCTTCACTACCCTGAACTTTTTGGTGTTCCAGCCCGGTGAGTGGACGGCGCGTCTGGCGCCCGCCGTCTTGGGCGCGCTGCTGGCGCTCCTGCCCTGGTTCCTGCGCCCGGCCCTCGGGCGCGGCCCGGCGCTGGCGGCGAGCGCCCTGCTGGCGATTTCCAGCAGCCTGGTGGCGGCCTCGCGCAGCGCCGATGGGACGAGCCTCACGGTCTTCGCCCTGAGCCTGGCGCTGGCGGCCGGCTGGCGCTTTGCGGCCGGCGGCGCCGCCGGGTGGGGCGTGACCGCCGCCATCGCCCTGGGGGCGGCCGTGGCCGGCGGCGGGGCCTTCTTCACCGGCCTGCTTATCGTTGGCCTGATCGCGGTGGCCGCGGCCCGCACGTCTCTGGTCGAGGCGGTGGATTGGCCGGCCCTCGCCGGGCGGTGGCGGCAGGAGCGCCTGACGCTGTTGACCGCCTTCGCGCTCACGGTCGTGCTGACGGCGACCGTGGGCCTGACGTACCGCGCCGGCCTGGGGGCGCTCGCGCGCAGCTGGCTGGACTGGTTCCTGGGTTTCGCCGTCACCGCCGAGGGGCGCTCGTTGCTGGCGGCGCCGGTCTTCCTGGCGGTCTATGAGCCCCTGATCCTGCTCTTTGGCATCGTCGGCGTCGTCCGCGCGTTCCTCAGGGGCGAGGTGGCCGCGCAGCTGCTGGCCGGGCTGGCCTTCATCGGCCTGCTGTTCATGCTGTTCTACACGGGCCGGACGCTGTTCGACACCGTCTGGATCGTGCTGCCCCTGGCGCTCCTGGCGGCGAAGGCCGGCGTGGAGAGCGTGCAGGCGTGGTGGGCGCCGGACGAGTGGCCGCTGGTCGCGGCGCTGTCCGGCATCCTGGCGGCGCTGCTGACCTTTGCGGCGATCAACGTGACCCGGCACGTGGACGCCGCCCGCTTCAGCGCGGCCCTGCAGCAGGCCGACCTGATCGCCGTGTTGACCGGCGCGCCCAACCTGGTGCTGGCCGGCCTGGCGCTGGTGGTGGCGGGCCTGGTCGCCTATCTGTTCGGGGCCGGCTGGTCGCCGCGGGCGGCCGGGGCGGCCGTCACGCTGACCGCGGCCGCGGCGCTGCTCCTGGCTACGCTGGGCGCCGGCTGGGGCCTGGCGCAGTTGCGGCCGACCGAGCCGGT
>DAOUAB010000137.1:0-16469 GCA_034434015.1 Anaerolineales bacterium | reverse complement strand
CAACCCAACAGCGAGTCCGGCAATAGGGCGCCAAGCCAGCCGCGCGTCCTTCCCGCGCCCGGTGCCGCCCCGGCGCCCCGCACGGCCAGCGCACACAGCACCGCCAGGCAGGCGCTGGGGGCGAGGAACGCCAGCCGGTTGAGCGGGACCTGGCCGGCCTGCACGGCGGGCAGGAAGGTGACCCACTCCGACAGCTCATAGGCGTTGAGTTGCAGCGCGGCCGCCGGATGGGCCAGCCACGGCCCCCAGAAGCCGAGCCAGCCCAGGCACAGCGCGATGGGCAGCAGGGGATACGGGCGCGCGCGCGTCATCACGTTCACCGGGCGGGGATCAGCTCATCCAGCAGGGTCATGATCTCGTCTTCTTCCGCCTGCTGGGCCTTGAAGTAATCCACCATGAACTGCGAGCGGCGCAGGCGCAGGGCCAGCGGCGCCACGGCGCGCACGTCGTCGCCGGTGGCCTGGGTGCGCCCGTCGGCGGCGGCGTGCGCGCGGGCGGCCTCGAACATGGTGATCTCGGCCCGGAGCGAGTCGACCTGCAGGCGGCGCACCATCTCCAGGCCGGCCGTCTCCGCCTCCGGCGCCAGCGTGACGCGCGGGATGAGATTGCGCGCCGCCTGAATCTCGTCGCGCATGGCGATGGTCTCAGCGGCGTAGGCCGCGACCAGGGCCTTGGGGTTGGTGAGATAGGCGCGCACGCGCCGATAGGCCTCCAGGCGCTCGCCGGGATCGGCCAGGCCCGGCACCATCAGCCGCAGCCCGAAGCGGTCCAGGATCTGCGGGCGCAGGCGGCCCTCCTCCGGATTCATCGAGCCGATGAAGACAAAGCGCGCGCGGTAAGTGGCGGCCACCGGCCCGCGCCGCACGGTGTAGATGCCCTGGGCGGCGGCGTCCAGGATGGCGTCCACAATCTCATCGGGCAGCAGGTTGACCTCGTCCACGTAGAGCAGATTCTGATCGGCCTGGGCCAGCAGGCCGCGCTTGATCTGCATCCGTTTGTGGATGGCGGCGGCCTCGTCCAGGCCTCCGACCACATCCTCCAGACGGGCGTTGAGCGGCAGCTCCACCAGCCGGACCGGGTCTGGGAAAGTGAGCGGCTGGCCTTCGCCATACTTCTTGGCGCAGTCCGGGCAGACGGCGTCCATGCCGCCGGTCTCGATGTCCTCCGGCAGGCACCCATACTGGCACAGCGAGCGGTTGACGAACGGGACCAGGTCGGCCAGGCTGCGGACGGCCGTGGTCTTGCCGGTGCCGCGCGGCCCCACCAGCAGGACGCCGCTCATGGCCGGGTTGATGAGCGCGAGCAGGAGCGCCATCTTCATCTCGCGCTGGCCGACCAGGGCCAGGAACGGGAAGCGGATGTCCTCGGCCAGGCCGCGGTCGCCCGGGGTGACGGCCTGGAGGAAACGCTTGCCGGAGGCTTCTTCCAGCAGTTGTTGCAGCGACGGCAGCTCTTCAGTCATGGGCGGTGTCTTGGAGTTTCTGGCGCTGGGTCAGCCGGTAGGCCTGGCGCTCCCGGGCGGCCTCCCACTGTCGGCGCTCATGGTCCGTCTCCAGGAGCAGCCCGGGCACCGGCGTCGGCCGGCCGGTGCCGTCCAGGGCCACGTAGACGAAGTAGGCGGTGTTGGTGTGGGTGGTCTCGCCGGTGAGCAGGTTCTCCGAGCGCACCTCGATGCGGGTCTCCAGCGACGTGCGCCCGACGTAGGTCAGCTCGGCGTGGAAGGTCACCAGGTCGCCGACGTGGATGGGCTCCTTGAACAGCACCTGGTCCACGGCTACGGTCACCACCGGCCGCTGGGCGTGGCGCATCGCGGCCGAGGCGCCGGCTTCGTCCATCAGCCGCATGAGATAGCCGCCGTGGACGTTGCCAAGCGGGTTGGCCTCCGCCGGCGGCATAAGCAGCGAGAGCGTGACGCGCGAGGCGTGGACGGGTTTGGGGTTCATTCTCCCATGTCCTTTGCCGCCGGATCGGCGTCCAGGGTGTGCAGGCGTTCCGGCATCTCTTCCAGAACGTCCACGGTGTCGAAGCCGATCTCGGCCATGAGCGGCGGCAACGGCACGGTGGCCGGCACGGCCAGGCGCCCGGCCGGGCGCGCCGGCGGCGTGCGGCGCAGCCGGTGGGCGTCGTCGACGGCGCGCTTGCGCAGCACCCGAAAGTCGCGCGAGAGCCAGCCGACGTATTCCCCGGCGACGGAGAAGACCTGGCCGTCGCGTTCCACCCAGCCGATCCATTCGCCCTGCGGGTTCCACAGGTAGCCGTCGGCCAGCAACCCCGCCCAGGCCCCGCGCGTGGTGTAAATGGGGAAACAGGTCACGCCGAGGATTATACACAGATGAAAGCAGGGGGTGGGGGCCGGTCGCTTTTCGAGTATTGTGCAATTTCCCACAGGGATGGGCGCACGGCCGCGCGCCCCAACACGGTTACACCGAAATCGGGGTACGGCCGGTGGGGAGCAGGGGTATGAAATCGGAACTCGCTTTAGCCGGCGCTCAGTCGCCGATAGAGGTCGGTCAACTGGCGCGCGGCGGCCTCCCAGGTGAAGGCGCGGGCGCGCGCGAAGCCGCGGGCGATCAGGTCGGCGCGCAGCGCCTCGTCCGAGACGGCTCGTTCCAGCGCGTTCGCCAGGGCCGGCACGTCGAAGGGGTCTACCAGCAGGGCGGCGTCGCCGGCCACCTCGGGCAGGCAGGCGGCCGTGGACGTGACTACGGGCGTGCCGCACGCCATCGCCTCCAGCAGCGGCAGCCCGAAACCTTCGTAGAGCGACGGGTAGGCCAGGACGCGCGCCGCCGAGTACAGCGCGGGCAGGTCGGCGTCGGCCACAAAGCCCGGGAAACGCACGCGCCCTTGCAGACCCAGGCGCTCGACCTCGGCGAAGATCGAGTCGTAGAGCCAGCCCTTGCCGCCGGCGATGACCAGACTGAGATTGGAGAGCAGAGGCGGGGGCAGAGCGGCGAAGGCCTGGATCAGGCGCACGTAGTTCTTGCGCGGCTGGAGGGTGCTGACGGAGAAGATGAAAGGCGCGGCCCCCAGATCGTATTGGGCGCGCACGGCGGCCAGGGCGGCCGGGTCGGTGACGGGCCGGAAGACGGGGTCCACGCCGCTGTACAGGACGCTGACTTTGCCGGCGGGCACGCGGTACAGTTCGAGCAGATCGTCCCGGGTGGCCTGTGAGTCGGCCAGGATGTGGTCGGCGCGCGCCACCGAACGCGGCACGACCGTGTTGAGGTAAACGCGCAGCGTCGGCGCGGCGGACTCCGGGTCGCGCACGAAGGACAGGTCGTGGACGGTGAGCAGCGTCGGCGTGCCGCGGCGGACCGGCGGCAGGGTGAAGTCGGGCGAGTGGAAGAGGTCCAGCGGGCCGGTGATGAGCTCCACCGGCAGCGGCAGTCGGGCGCGTTGCCAGAGCCGGGCGAGCCAGATATCGTGAAACGGCAGAACCGTGACGTGGAAGTTGGCGGGCAGGGGCGGCAGGGGATGCGCGGGCCGGCGCGCGGCGTAGAACAGCCGGTAATGTGTGGCCGTGTCCAGCGCGGCCAGGGCGCGCAGCAGCTCGCGCGTGTAGCGCCCGATCCCGGCGCCCTGGGAGACGGCGGCCGTAACCTCAAGGCCGATTCGCATAGTGCGGGCAGCGGCCGGCGGCCGTAACCTCCGGTTAGGGGAGGGGGCGTCAGGCTCGGTCGGCGTCGCGGGCTTCGGCGGCGGGCGGCGCCTTGGGGCCGAGCGCGCGGCGGACGTACTCGATCAGGGATTTGGAGTTGATGGGTTTGGTGAGGAAGGCGTCGGCGCCGGCCGACTGGCTCTCCATGCGGGTCTTCTGGTCGGCCTTGGCGGTGAGGATCACCACCGGCAGGCTGCTGGTGGTCTCGCTGGCGCGCAGCTTGCGCAGGATCGTGAAGCCGTTGATGTCCGGCATCATCAGATCGAGCAGGATCAGGTCCGGCGTGCGCTTCCCCAGCCAGTCCAGGGCCTCCTGGCCGGACAGGACCGAATGCGCCTCGAAGCCCGCGTGGCTGAGGATCATCTTCATGATCATCGCCAGGTCGGGATCGTCATCGACAATCAGGATGACGGGTTTAGCGTCGCTTGACATCTCGATAGGTCCAGTAGCGGTTGACGAAAAAGTTCCAGAACAACAGAACTCCGACGCGGCACATCAGGGCCAGGTTCCCGGCTAAATTGAATTGTAGCGTGGACAGGCCCAAGGCGCCAACGACCCCTTTCATCACCGTCAGGGCCAGGCTGAAGACCGGGACGCCGATGACCAGGCCGGCGACGCTGACGATGACGAACTTGGTCATCTTCTTGGCCTGGTTGGCCTCGCGCGCCTCCGGATAGATCCACAGATAATTCCACAGGAAGTTGCTGACGACGGCGGCGCAGAACGACAACGACTGCTCGACGACCTCAGGGTGCTCGAGGACGTAGGCCACCGGCGCCAGGCTGGCCGCCACCCAGGGCCCGACCCCCAACCAGTGGAAGAGGTTGAAGCTGCCGAAGTCCACGACGAAGCCGAGCGAGCCGACGATCAGGAACTTTATGAAGCGCTTGCGCTCGACAGGCTGACGGCGCGCCAGGGTCAGGAGCTTAGTCACGGAGTGGGTCCCAGGGAGTGTGGAGAGCATACAGCATTCCTACGTAAGCGGCCAGCAGCAGGTCAAGGTTGTTGACGTGCAGGTTGTCCACCAGGTGATGCGCCAGGAGGTGCAGCCAGACGCCCAGCAGGCCGAGCGCCAGGCCGCGCCGCCACCCGGATGTCCGGCCCAGGGCGCGCAGGGTAAGGATAATGACGGCGGCCCAATAACTCCCATAGGCGGCTAGTCCTATCACCCCGGTCTCGGCCAGCGTGTGCAGGTAGACGTTGTGCGCGTGGCCGAGGTGAAACGGCCAGTTGAGCAGGCGGTAGTCGGGGTAGGCGGCGGCGTAATTGCCCAGGCCGACCCCCAGCCAGGGATGCGCCTCGGCCATGGCCTGGGCGGCCTGCCAGTGCGCCAGGCGCTCCACCAGCGCGAAGTTGGCGTCGTTGATGTTGAGGCCGCGCACGTCGGCGACGGCGACGAAGTCCGTGACGTTGGCCAGCCGGGCCGCGATGCTGGCCGGCGCCAGGCCGGCCGTCAGCATGAGCCAGCCGCCAGCCAGGGCTGCGACGGCCAGCCCGAGCCCGAGGCTGAGACGGCGCGGGAAGAAGGCCAACAGGCCGAGCGCCGCCGCGCCGGCGCCGAGCCAGCCGCCGCGCGAGAAGGAGACGTACAGGCCCACCAGCATGATGCCGGCGATGGCGGCCAGCCCGAGAGCGGGAATGAGCCGGCGGATGAAGCCCCAAATCCCAAAGCCCGAGCCCCCCGAGCCAGGGGCTGGCGGCTGGCCGCTGAAGGCCTTCCGGCGGCGCAGCGCCTGGTCGAAGAAGCCCAGCGCCAGGCCGGCGGCGACCGGCCAGACGAGGCCCAGGAAGCCGCCGAAGGGGTTAGGCTGTTCGAAGGTGCCGTAGGCGCGGTAGAAGCCGCCGGGCAACTGAAAACTCTCCGGCCCCGCGCCGCGCCAGGCGTATTGCCACACGCCCAGCCCGGCCTGGGCGACGCCCGAGGCCAGCGCCGCGCCGACGATCCAGCCCAGCCGGCCGCGCCGCGCTTCGGCCCGGGCGATGACGATGATCACGCCCACTTCGAGCCACTTGAGCGACTCGTTCAGGCCGTCGCGCCATTCCGCCGCGCCGAACAGGGAGACGAGGCCGACGGCGATCCAGGCGGCCAGGGGCAGCAGCACGCCGAGGCGCGGCACGACGATCTCGCGCCGCAGCGCGTTGTGCCTCAGCCAGCCGGCGAAGGCCAGCGCGAAAAAGAGTTGACCGAAATCGTAGAGCGGACCGTAATAACCGGCGGCGGCCAGGTAGGCGCGCGTCGGCCCGAGGAGCAGGGCGCATCCCAGGCCGATGGCCGGCTCCCAGAGCGAGAGCGCGGCCAGCCCGCCGCCGGCCAGCAGCGCCAGGCTGTAGGCGGGCGGCAAGAGCGCGATCAGGCCGCCGAGGGCGAACGCGGCCAGCGCCCACCCCCAGGCATGGGTGACCAGTGACGGGAAACGGGCGACGGGCGACGGGTCGAGCCGGAGGCGTGTAGACAGCATCGGCGGCGATCACACCTGTCGGTCTGTGGCTTGCGGCCTTCTGCTGTCCGCCAACCGCCGGCCACCTGTCAGCCGACGACTTTGCGGAAGTAGTCGATGGTCTGACGCAAGCCGTCCTCGACCGCCACCTTCGGCTCCCAGTTCAGGACGCGGCGCGCCTTGCCGATGTCCGGGCGCCGCGTCTGGGGGTCGCCCTGGATGCGCTTGTCCTGCAGCACGAGGCCGGCCGGGTTGCCCGTGATCCGGTTGATGAGTTGCGCGAACTCCAGCACGCTCATCTCGTGCGGGTTGCCGATGTTGACCGGTTCGTGCTCGTCCGAGAGCAGCAGGCGGTAGATGCCGTCCACCAGGTCGGAGACGTAGCAGAAACTGCGCGTCTGGCTGCCGTCGCCGTAGACGGTCAGCGGCTGGCCGGCGATGGCCTGGGCCACGAAGTTGGGCACGACGCGGCCGTCGTTCAGGCGCATGCGCGGGCCGTAGGTGTTGAAGATGCGCACGATGCGCGTGTCCACGCCGTGGTAGCGGTGGTAGGCCATGGTCATGGCCTCGGCGAAGCGCTTGGCCTCGTCGTACACGCCGCGCGGGCCGATCGGGTCCACGTTGCCGGCGTAGCTCTCCACCTGCGGGTGGACGAGCGGGTCGCCGTACACCTCGGACGTGGAGGCCAGCAGGAAACGCGCCTTCTTCTCCTTGGCCAGGCCGAGCGCCTTGTGCGTGCCCAGCGCGCCGACTTTGAGGGTCTGGATCGGCAGTTGCAGGTAGTCGATGGGGCTGGCCGGCGAGGCGAAATGCAGGACGGCGTCCAGGCGCCCCTCGACATAGATGTAATTGGTGACGTCGTGCTTGACGAACAGGAAGTCGTCACGGCCGGCCAGGTGCTCGATGTTGCGCGTGCTGCCGGTGATGAGGTTGTCCATGGCGATCACGGTGTGGCCCTCGGCCAGCAGCCGGTCGCTGAGGTGGGAGCCGATGAAGCCCGCTCCGCCGGTGATCAGAATACGCATGGGGAATCCTTCGCTGAACGCCGGAAACAGGCGAACGGCGCGATTTTATCATAGCCTCTCGGCGGGCCGGCGCTGCGCCAGGGCCAGGGCCAGGCTGAAGGCGAAGGCCAGGTCCACCAGAAAGTACGAATGATCCACCAGGCCGTGCGCCAGCATGTGGGCGACCAGGCCCATCAGGCCGAGGATCAGCGCGCGCTGAGCGGGATCGGGGGCGCCGGCTCGCCAGGCCGCCAGCGCCTGGCGCCAGAAACCGGCCACCAGCCAGGCGCCGGCCGCGAAGCCGAGCACACCCAGCCGGCTGAGGAAATCCAGCGCCAGGTTGTGCGGGTGCGAGAGGTTCGGCTCCTGCCAGGCCTGCGGCAGGATGTAGAAGCCGCGGTAAGCGTACAGGAAGTTGTCCGGCCCCACGCCCAGCAGGGGGTGATCCAGGAACATGCGCCAGGCCGAGAGCCACAGGTTGACGCGGAAGAAGCCGGTGCCGGCTTGCGTGTCGAGCAGGCCGGCGAAGCGCGGGACCTGGGCCAGCGCCGGCAGGGCGGCCAGCGCCAACACCGCCGCCGCGCCGACCGCCAGCGCGCCCCGGCGGCCCCAGCGGCCAATCACGATGACGGCCAGCGCCGCCGGCACGCCGAGCACCAGCGCGCCGCGTGAGAACGTCAGCGTCAGCGCTGCGGCCATGATCAGGGCGGCGAGGGCGTACCTCATCCCCCACCCCCAGCCCCTCCCCCTTCTCCCCATGGGAGAGGGAGGCGGGGTGGCAGGCAGTGCCGGGGTGGGGGGTGAGGTCAACAACGCCAGCGCCAGCGGCAACGCGCGGCCCAGGTACAGGGCCAGGTTGTTCGGCGAGCCGTAGACGCTGCGGATACGCGCCACGCCCGCCTCGGCCGTGATCAGCGCCTCCCGGTCGAAGGCATACTGGTACAGGCCGATAGCGGCGACGGCCACGGCCCCCAGGATGAAAAAGTCTACGATGCGGCGGACGGCGCGGTCATCCAGCGGGACCGCACGCAGTAAAAAATAGAAGATGGCCGAGCCCAATATCACGGTCCGGAACTCGTACAGGGCCACATCGCGCCGCGCCGCCGTGAGTGTGCTGAGCGCGGCGACGGCCAGCAGCGCCAGGAGGCCCAGATCGAGCGATGACGGGCGCAGCGTGAAGATGCGTTGGATGAGCGCTGTGGAGACAGGTTGACGGGAGACGGAAGTCCGCCAGCGGATGAAGGCGCGCAGCAGCCAGGCGCCCAGCGCCAGCCAGAGCGAGAACTCCAGCACCGAAGCGCCGCGTTCCCACAACAGGCGCGGGAACAGGTAGAACGGGATGAAGAGGGCGATAAAGGCCAGGGCCAGGTCCGGCCGCAGTGTGAAGAGCGCAAACAGCGCCAGCAGGGCGAGGACCGCGACGACGGCCGACGGCGACCAGTAGAACAGCCCGGCGGTCAGCGCCGTGACGACGAGCGGGACCGTCTCCCCCAGGCGGCGCGTCAGCGCGGAGAGTTCATTCTCGAATGTCAGCCAGGCGGATAGATGCAGCCCGGCGCCGACGATGGCCGTCAACGCCAGTTGGCCGGCGTCACCCAGGCGCGCCCAGGCGGAGCGCGCCCGGTCCCCCAGGCGTCCCCAGTCCAGCCCGCGCCCGAAGGACCACGCCCCGGCCAGCCCGGCGGCGCTCAGCGCAGCCAGGAGCAGGACGGCGGTGGTGAAACCGCCGTCAGGCAGGCGCCGGCCGACCGCAAAGCCCGCGATCGCCCACTGGTCCCAGCCGCGCTCCGGCTCGATGACGGCGACATGAACCGCCGCCGGGTCCAACCCGGAGGCCACCGGTATAGTCTCCAGCGCCGGCGTGAGGTCGGGCGCGGTCAGCACCAGGTAAGCGCCGCGTTCATCCTGCGGCAGCCGGTTGGCGGGCTGGCCGTCCACGGTGACGTACAGATAGGCGCGGTAGTCGCCGCGGCGCACGCGCAGCCCGAGGTCGCTGCCCTGAAACGTGAAGGTCAGCCGCGCGCCGGCGTCGTCCTCGGGAATGTCGGCGCCCAGCTCGGAGAATTCCCACGCGCCGGTGTAGGCGGCGGCCGGATGTTGGGCGGGATAATTGCCGGGGGGCGCGGCCAGCAGGGGGGGATGAGAAACCAGAGACTGGCCGAGAGGCGTCAGCGACCCATCCGGGTCGGCCAGCGCGAAACCCCGGCGTTGGTCGTCGGCGGAGGGCGCGGCCGGGCCGACCTCCAGCGCCAGCGGCCCGGCCCACGGCCATTCCTGCCCGGCGCGTTCATAGGCGCGCAGCGTGTAGGCGGCCTGCTCGGCCGGCGTGACCTTGCCCCAGGGCGAAGCGAGCACATTCCAGCCGAAATTGCCGCCCCATAACAGCTTGCGGCCGTCGCCGTTGCGCTCCATCACGCCGCGCAGCAGCGTGAAGCGCGAGAAGTTGAGCAATTGCGGATCGGCCTGGCGGTCGTCGGGGCCGGTGGAGAAACCGTAAGGCTTGCCGGCGGCGGCGTCAAAATACGGGCCGGCGCCCAGGTCGTAGAGTTGCTGAAGATAGAGCAGGTCGCTGACGTTGTCCGGCCCGGCCTCGACCGTCGGCGCCAGCGCCGCGGCCAGGACCGTGGCCGTGGGATCGGCGGCGTGGACCGCCGGGTAAGCGGCGCGCAGCAGGGCGGCGTACTGCACGGCGGACGGCGGCCCGCCCCAGGCCGCGTACAGGTTGGGCTCGTCCCAGAGCTGGTAAACGTCGATGTGATCCCGATAGCGGAGGGCGAAGGCGGCGGCGAAGGCCGCGAACCCGGCGGGGTCCGGCGGCGCGGCCGGCTCTGGGACGGCGAGGACGGCGAGGATCTGCTTATCGCGCGCGCGGGCGGCGGCCACAACCCGGTCCCACGCCTCCCACTCAAACTGCCCGGGCCCCCGCTCGATCCGGTCCCACGGGAAGGTCTGGCGCAGCCAGCCGAAGCCCTCCCAGGTCTCGAAAGCGCGCGTCAGCCCGGCGTCGTCCAGGGTCTCCAGGGCGACATTGACCGCGCGCAGGTTCGCGGGGCGCTCCGCCAGGGCCGCGTCCGGCAGCCCGTCCACGGCGCCGAAAGTCTGGACCTGCCGCTGATGCCGGACGGCGGCCAGCCCGCTCAGCGAGGCCGCCAGGACCAGCAGGCTGAGGCCGAAGAACAGTCTGCGCATTGTATTCAGCGAGCAGCCATCACCGTCCCCACTCCACGCGCGTCGTCAGCCCGTCGCCGGTGAGCTGCTGCGACTCGCCGCTCCCGGGGTCGAGCAGCCACAGGTTGCCCTGGTAGATCAGGGCGATCAGGCGGCCGTCCGGGGACCAGGCCGGGACGACGCCGGGCTCGATGCCGGGCTGCCCCTCCGGCGGAAAGACCACGCGCAGGTTGCTGCCGTCGCGGTCCATGACCGCCAGGCGGTAAGGGGTGAGGAGCGGGTTCTTGGGGTCGGTGGCGAGCAGGAAGGCGACGCGGGCCGGCCGCTCGCCGGTGGCCGCGGACCCGGCCGGCGAAGGGACCGGGTTGGCGAACATGCCGGCGCGCGGCACCAGGTCCAGCTGCAGGCGGCTGTCCGGAGCGATCGCCACCAGGTTGAAGACGGTCGAAAATTCGGGCAGCTCGAACTGGTCCAGCGGGCCGCCGTGGACGAGCGTGTACAGCCAGCCGCCCTCCGCCCAGCGCAGGGTCGGATACCAGGCGCGTGTGTCGCTCTGCAGGTTGTAGGCCGTGAAGCGCGCCAGTTCGACCTTCTCGCGCGTCGCCAGGTCGACGACGCCGACCGAGTCCGTCTGGGCGTACGCCAGCCAGAGGCCGTCGGGCGCGAACGCAAAGCCCGTCCCCCACCAGGCGTAAGCGCCGCTGAACGACGGGGGCAGGATTTCGTCGAACGTGAACACCGGGCGGCGCGTCCGCCGGTCCTCAGACCAGTTCAGCAGCCACAGGTCGTTGCGCGCCTGCCAGCCGAGCGCGCCGGCGGTCTTGTCGGCGGTGGAATAGGCCACGGTCAGAGTCACGGTCTGCGTGGGCGACCACTCGGCGTAGAGCGTATTGGTCACCGGCAGGCTGACCGGAGTCGAGATGGCGCTGGCGGCCGTCAGGCTGAGGGCGTACAGGGCATTGAACGTGGTCGCCGACTCTGTGACCGCGCGTGAGACGAGCAGCCAGCCGCTGTCCGGCGCCAGGTCGAAGACGCGCCCGTCAAGGTCGCCGGAGGTCGTCAGCGGCGTGCGCTGGCTGGAGTTGCCGCGCATCAGCCAGGCGTTGCCGCCGCTCAGGTAGGTGAGCGTGCCCGAGATCGGCGCGGCGGTGAACGGGCGCTGGATGCCGACCATGACGATCTGGGGGACCGCCGGCTTGAGCGGCACGCGCCGGATGGGACTGCGGCTCACCTGCACGCCGTCCTCGAAGACCACGCGGTACGTCACCTCCTCCAGGCCGTTTTCGCCCGGCTGCAGGATGAGCGGGGCGCTGTCCGCCGGAAGGTTCTCGTTCTTCAGCGTCTGGGACTCGAAGGGCACCACCACCTGCTCGATTTCGAACGTCTGCCGGACCCGGACCAGCGTGACCACGGCGCCGTCGGCCAGGCGCGTGAAGGGCGGCGGGTCCAGCCGGTCGAACTCGCCCACCGTCAGGCCGGCCTGGGCCAGCAGTTCGTTCACGGTCAGCGGCTCGGGCAGGGCGAAGCGCCGGGTCTGGCCGTCGGCGATCACGGTCACCGTCAGCGGGCCGGGGGTGGGGGTCGCGGTTGCGGGCGGCAGGGTGGCGGCGGCCGTCGGGATCGCCGGGGTGGGACCCGGCGTGGGGGCGGCGGCGCAGGCGGCGGCCAGGAGGCCCGCCGCCAAAAGCACAATGCACAGCGCCGCTGGCCGACCACTGTGCATTGTCAATTGAGCGTTCCGCATCGTCGGTTGTATAATGGCGCGCTGTCCCGGCCCGTCTCCTGGTCAGCGCGTGAAGAGGCCGGTGATGGCCATCTGGCCGTCGGCGATCAGGACGTTGGTGATCTTCAGCCCGCTGGCCGTGGAGCCCAGGTTGCCCGTGAACGCCTCGTTGAGCGTGGATGAGAGGCTGTCCAGCAGGGCGCCGGGGACGGGCAGGGGGCCGAAGTCGGCCTTCTCGGCGTCGAACTGGACCGTGCCCTCCGGCGTCACCGTGACGGCGATGACCACCAGGGCCGTGGTCTTCACGTTGCCGGCCTGGGCGTTGCCGAAGATCTGGATTTTTCCGTCGCGCAGGAAGACCTGAACGTCCTGGATCGGCGCGTCGGGCTGCTCTTGCAGTTTGAGGGCCACAAACGACGTAATCTGCGCCTCGGTGAGCGTCACGCTGACTTCGCCGCCGGCCGGGATAGCGGTGGCGGCGGCGCTCCACATGTTCGTCAGTTCGCCGGCCGCCTCCGTGGAGACCGGGATGGGCGAGGCGGGCGGGGTGGGGCCGCCGACGGTCAGATCGCAGGCCAGGCTGGCCAGGGCCAGCGCGACGATCACTACCAGCGCGCGCATACCATCTTCCTTTACTTGTGATTGGACATGATGCCGAGCGATTATAGCACGCCCGATTCGGCCCCTTCGGCGGTCGACAACGAATGGCAGCGCGGCGAACTGCCGCAACCGGGACTGGGGGAGCCGGAGCCCGGCCCTCCCACGGCGCCCGGGGCCCGGCCCGAATCGCCGGTAGAGGCCGCGCCAGGACCGGAGCCGGGCGAGACCGCGCCGGAGGCGGCCGCGGAATCTGAGACCCCGCCGATTGTGGGGGCCCCACCCGCCCCGTTGACGCTCGAGGCCGCCGTGGAGAGCCTGTTGTTTGTGGCCGACGGCCCGGTGCCGGTGGCGCGGCTGGCGGAGGCGCTGGAGGTGAACGGGCGCGAGGTGGAGGCGGCGCTGGAGACGCTCTCGGCGACGTATGCCGGGCGCGGCCTGAGCCTGCAACGCATCCGCGACAAGGTGCAGCTCACCACGGCGCCGGCCGCCGCCGAGAAGGTCCAGCGCTTCCTGGGGCTGGCGGCCTCGGCGCCGCTCTCCCGGGCCGCGCTGGAGACGCTGGCCATCATCGCCTATCAGCAGCCGGTGACGCGCCCTCAGATCGACGCCATCCGGGGCGTCAACTCAGACAGCGTCATCAAGAACCTGCTGGCCAAGGGCCTGATCGAGGAATCCGGCCGCACCGAAGGGCCGGGCCGGCCGGTGCTGTACGCCACCACGGCGGAGTTCTTGCAGCACTTCGGGCTGACGTCGCTGGCCGACCTGCCGCCTCTCAACCTGGACGGCCTGCGCCCGGTGCCGGCGGCCGAGATACTCAAGGGGTGAGCGTTCCTGTGGACCCTCGCCCGGCGGCTGTAAGCGCCGCTTAATCTTTATGACCCATACTAAGAACCTGTCTCTAAACCTCAGCAGAGGCGTCGCCGACGGCACTGCCGTCGGCTATCGGGCGGGTTTAGAGATACGCTCTAAGCAAAACGCCGTCTGACGGTGTATCTTGTGTGATGCATGGACGACGCGGCTGACCCCCCTCTCTCTGTGGAGGCCTGGCTGGAGCGCGGCGCGCGCGGCGATGAGCGGGCGGGCGCGGCGCTCTTTCACCATTTCTATCCGGCCGTGTTCCGGCTGTCGCTGGGCCTGCTCAACGACCTGCCGGACGCCGAGGAGGTGGCGCAGGATACGTTCGTCTACGCACTGCGTAACCTGGCGCGCTTCGACCCGCAGCGCTCGGCCTTCCGCACCTGGCTGTTCACCATCGCCCTGAGCCGTTGCCGCAACAAGCGGCGGCGCAAATGGCTGGAGCAGCTGCCGCTGGAGGCGCTGGCCGGCCGCCCGCCGGGCGCGCCGCGCGCCGTGGAGGCCGCGCTGGAGCGCCGCGGTCTGCGCCGCCAGTTGTGGGAGGCCCTGCAATCGTTGCCGGAGCCGTTGCGCGAGGCGGTGGTGGTGCGGTATCTCGGCGAGATGCGTTACCGGGAGATGGCCGACGCGCTCGGTTGCAACGCCAAGACGGCTGAGTCGCGCGTCCGGCTGGGGGTGGAGCGGTTGCGGCGTTATTTTGAGACCGCCGGCGTGGACGGCGAGCAGTTCCTGGCGGAGGTGACGGCATGACACAGGCGCGTTGGCCGGACGACCGCGCGTTGCAGGCGATGGCGGCGGCGCTGCGGACGCTGCCCGTGGACACCGACCGGGCCTGGGCGCGGGTGCGGGCGGCCTGGACGCGGCCGGCCGCCCGGCTCCGCTGGCCGGCCGCCGCCAGCGTCAGCCTGGCCGCGGTCTTCCTGGCGCTGGCCCAGTCCGGCGTGGTGCGCGCCTTCGCGCAGCCGACCTTTGCCGCCGGGCTGGCCCCCGCGCCGCGCGCCGCCGTGTTGACCCCGTCGTTCGGGGGCGGGCCGACCCGGCCCGCAGCCACCGGTGTTCCGGAACGGGTGCTGGCCCCGACCCCGGCGCCGTTGCCGCCTGGGCGAAGTTGAGGCGTATGGAAGAGCGTTTGCAGAAACTCCTGGCTCAGGCCGGCCACGGGTCGCGCCGGGCGTGTGAGGCGTTGATCGAGCAGGGCCGGGTGCAGGTCAACGGCCGCCGCGCGGTCCTGGGCCAGAAAGCCGACCCGGCGCGGGACACGATCACGCTGGACGGCGAGCCGCTGGCCAGGCCGGAGAAACCGACCTATATCCTGCTGCACAAGCCGCGCGGCGTGGTCTCGTCGCGCGAGCCCCAGGGCGACCGGCCGACCGTGATCGACCTGGTGCCGGTCGCCGCGCGCCTGTACCCGGTCGGCCGGCTGGACCTGGATAGCGAGGGCCTGGTGTTGTTGACCAACGACGGCGAGCTGGCCAACACGCTCACCCATCCGCGCTATAACGTCGAGAAGGAATACCGTGTGCTGGTGCGGGGCGAGCCGGAGGCCGAGCAACTGCAGGCGTGGCGGCGCGGCGTGGTGCTGGAGGACCGCGCGACCGGCGCGCGTGTCCGCACCCGGCCCGCCGACGTGACGCGCGCGGCGGCTGCGCGCGGCGGGACCTGGCTGCGCGTGGTGATGCGGGAGGGCCGCAAGCATGAGATCCGCAATATCGGCGCGACGCTCGGCCTGCCCGTCGAGCGCCTGCTGCGGGTGCGGCTGGGGACGCTGACGCTCGGCGGCCTGCGCCCCGGCGAATGGCGCGAGCTGACCAAGAAGGAAATCGGCGATCTGAAGAAGGCCGCTCAAACCGGAGCAGGGCGCTTGAAAACCGCCAGGACGCCCAAGCGCTAGGCGCACCCGGGCCCGGTCCCTTTCGGGCCCGCGCGTCTTCGTGGTTCAATTCGTGCAAGAGGTTGATGTATGGCAACTGCGACGATGGATAAGCCTGTTTCGATGCTGGACCGGCCGCTGGGGTCGGTGCTGGCGCTGGATTGGGAGAAAGGCCTGTACGCCGTCCTGATCCTGGCCGCGTTCGTCACGCGCTTCTACGACCTGGGGGCGCGCGTGATGAGCCACGACGAGAGCCTGCACACCCAGTACTCCTGGTATCTCTACAAGAACGGCAACTACCAGCATACGCCGATGATGCACGGGCCGCTCAAGTTCCACCTGACGGCTTTCACCTACTGGCTGTTCGGTGACAACGACTTCACGGCCCGCATCCCGACCGCGCTGATGGGCGTGGCCGCCGTCGCCCTGTGCTACTTCTTCCGTAAGTGGCTGGGCCGCAGCGGCGCGCTGCTGGCGGCGCTGCTCATGTTGATCTCGCCCTACCAGTTGTATTACTCCCGTTACATCCGCGACGAGCCCTATGTGATGGTCTGGGGCCTGTTGCTGGTTTTGGGCGTGCTCAACTACCTCGACTCGCGGAGCCCCAAGTGGCTGTACAGCCTCGCGCTGGTGAGCGCCCTGTTTTACACCACGATGGAGTCGTCCTTCATCTATATCGCCATCGTCATGGTGTTCCTGGGGCTGTTTCTGGTCTACGACCTGCTGCGGACCGCATGGCCTCGGCCGGAACTGCGCCAGCCGTTCTTCGCCCTGCTGGCCGTGGCCGTCATCGCCGCCCTGATCGGCGTCGGCCTCTTCTTCTACCGCGACCGGCTGGGCATCGCCCCGCCGTCCTCGGCGGCCGAGGTCCAGGTCCCGGCCGACCCGGGGCGGACGACGCCCGAGAGCGGGCCGATTTCGCCGATGGAGACCTACGCCGACCTGGCCTGGCTGGGCGCCTTGATGGCGGGCGCGGGCGGCCTGTACTTCGTGGCGCGCGCCTTCGGCCGCGAGGGCCTGAAGCGTTTCCCGGCCCTGGACCTGATCGCGGTGCTGGGCCTGTTTGCGCTGCCGCAGCTGGCGGCCCTCCCGGTGCGCGGCCTGCAGCGCAACCCGCTGAATTACACCCTGCCGCCGATGGACGGCTTCAACC
>DAOUAB010000136.1:0-5498 GCA_034434015.1 Anaerolineales bacterium | reverse complement strand
GGCCCGGCTCCACCAGCTGGGCCTGCACCAGGCGCGGGGTCGGCAGGTCGCCGCTCGGGTCGCGGTCCTGATACAGCGCCAGAAAAGCGGACAACGCCCAGCCGAGCGCCTCGCGGATGGGGCGCAGCATCTCCTCCGGGAAGCCGCCCTTGAGGACAACCTCGGCCAGCGCCAGGCGTTTGGCCGCGAAGTCGAAGCCGGCGCGCGCCTTCTGGAGGCGGCGCTGGGCGGCGGCGCGCCCGGCTTCACCGGCGGCGGCGGGCAGGGCCGGCGAGCGATAAGCCGCCTCGTCCGAGGCGGCGGCCGGGAGCAGCGCCGTCAACGCGCGGTAGCCCTCCGGCTCCATCACGTGCAGCGCGGGCGCGGCCTGGCCGAAGTGCTCGGCCAGCGCGGACTCGATCGGCGGGCGCAGGCCGGCCGGGTCGCGCTCCACCACCACCAGCACGCCCTCGCCGACCGGCGCCTGGCGCACCAGCAGGACGCGCGCCGGAAGCCGGGCTACCAGCAGGTCGGCGAAACCTTTAAGCGTCGGCGCTGGAGCGCGCGGCGAGACCAGCTCGGCCGGGCGCTCGGCGCGGCGCGCGCCGGCGGCGGGTTCCGCCGGTGGGGCCGCGACCTCGGCGGCCAGCTCCGGTTCCACCTGCGGCGCCGGGGCCGGGCTGATCAGCTGGTTGAGGCGCTGCAGCAGGCCCTGGCCGGTGTCCTTGAAGGAGATACGGCCGGGCGCTTCCTCCGCGCCGAACACGCCGGCGAACACGTTGCGCTTGGCCTTGAGCGTGTCCAGCATGCGCTCTTCAATGGTGCCCTGGGCGATCAGGTTGACGACGTGCACGGGCCGCTGCTGGCCGTGCCGGTGCGCGCGCCCGATGCGCTGCTCGAGCACGGCCGGGTTCCAGGGCAGGTCCAGGTTGACGACCAGCGAGGCGGCCTGCAGGTTGAGGCCCACGCCGCCCGCGTCGGTGGAGAAAAACACGCGGCAGTCGCGCTCGTTGAAGAAGCGCTCGATCAGGCCGCCGCGCTGGCGCGTCGGCACGTCGCCGGTGAGGGTGACGTAGCCCAGGCCGAGGCGCTTCATCACCGGTTTGGTCAGCGCCAGCATGCCCGCCCACTGGCTAAAGACGACGGCCTTGTGGCCGTTGTCCGCCACCTCGTCCCCCAGCACATGCTCCAGCTCGCGCAATTTGGGCGCGGTTTTCTCGCGATCCCTGGCCGGGATCTCCTTGTCGTGCAGCGCCAGGGCGTTGCAGATGAGGCGCATCTTCAGCAGCGCCTTGAGCAGCCGGTCCTTCTCCTGCGGCGTGAGCGGCCGGCGCTGGGCGCGGGCCGCCAGCTGCGCCACGATCTCGCGGTACTCGTGGTAGGCCGCCCACTGGGCGTCGGTCATCTCGACGAAAAAGTTGTTGTCGATGCGCTCGGGCAGGTCCTTGAGCACCTCGTCGCGGGTGCGGCGCAGGGAGTACGGCTGGATAACCGCGCGCAGTTCGGCGAAGTTCTTGTAGCCGAGGACTTTGTAGGAGCCGTCCTCGCGCTCCTCGAGATCATAGAAGCGCTCGTTGAAGTGCCAGAGCGGGCCGAGGATGCGCGGGTCGATGAACTGAAAGATCGAGTACAGCTCGTCCAGCCGGTTCTCCAGCGGGGTGCCGGTGAGCACGAAAGCATAGCGGCTCTGCAGGCGCTTGACGGCGATGGCGGTCTTACTGCGCCAGTTCTTGATGCGCTGGGCCTCGTCCAGGATCACCAGTTGCGGGCGGAGCTTGTCCAGTTCCTCCAGGTCGCGGCGCACCAGTTCGTAGTTGATGACGGTAAAGAACGACCCGGCGCGGTAGGCGTCGCGGCGGGCGAGCCGGCCGCCCTCCACCACCGTCACCGGCAGGGACGTGAAGCGCCGGATCTCGCGCGCCCACTGGTGCTTGAGCGAGGCCGGCGTGACGACCAGCACGCGCTCGATGCCGCGCAGCTCTTTGAGCAGCGCGGCGGCGGCGATGGCCTGCACGGTCTTGCCCAGGCCCATGTCATCGGCCAGCAGCGCGCGCCGGCCGAAGGCCAGGTGCAGAGCGCCCTGTTCCTGGTACGGATAGAGTTTTGCGGACAGCACGCCGAACGAACGCTGCCCGGCGCGCACCTGCTCCAGGAACCAGTCTTTCTGTTTCTGCACCGCCTCGCGGTCCTGCAGCAATTCTAAATACTCGCGCACGGCCGCGTCCACCAGCACGAACTTGCGCTCGCGCGGGGCGAGCCCCTCGACGGCCGTGAACAGGGCCGGCAGCGTCTCCAGCGGCGCGCCGACCAGCACGCCTTCCGCGTCGAAGTAGCGGTTGAGCAGGGCGCGCACGGCGGGCATGCGCGGCAGTGGGAGCCCCACGCGCACCTCCACCGCCGCGCCGTAGCGCAGGTAGACCTGCGCGCCGGCCGGCCGCTGCCGGGCCAGGGCCGCCAGCCGCCGGCCGTGCTTCTTGTGGAGCCAGTGCAGCACCCCTTCGATGTGCTTGCAGGTGCCGATCAGGTTGGTCTGATAGTCGGCGCAGGCGCAGGTGTTCTGGAGCTTGTCGAGCGACCGGATGTGGACGCGATACGGCCGGCCCGAGGTCGAGGTGACCTCAAAGGCGCTGAAGACCGGATGCGCGCCGGTGTTGACGACCTTGACGATCTCCTCGCGCGCGCGCTGGCGGCGGCGCTCGATCTGTTCCTGGAGGCTGGTGGGCATGCGGACCGCTCCATGGGGAGACGCCCAGCGCGGTCACGCCGGGCGGAATCGGTTGCGGTTTCGGGCGCGCAGGGAGTCTAGTCCGCGCCGGAGGGGTTGTCAATCATTATTCCGGGAACAGATATATCTCGAGCTCATGCCGCCGACCCGGCCCCTCGGCCAGACGCTGCAACTGGAAGAACCCCCAGCTGCGCCGTTGGCCGGGCAGCTCGCACACCGCTTCCGGCGCCAGCACCCGCACGCTGATCGCTTCTCGCGCGTCCTGTTCCCGCGCCGCAGCGGCCGCCACCGCCTCGCTCACCCGCTCGAAGACGAAGCCCGGCAGCGCCAGGCCGCGCACGGCGGCGGCCAGCGCGGCCGAGTCCGACAGCGCGAACTCGGCCAGGCAGCGCCATCCGGCCGCGCTCACCTCAAAAACTCATCCAGCCGCGCGGCCACCGCCGCCGGCGCCTCAAGCGGCGGCCAGTGGCTGTGCTCGGCAAAGTGGACGACGTGCTGCGCCCCGAAACGCTCGGCCCAGCTCATGGGCGCGTATGGATCGCGGTCGCCCCACAGCACCTGGATCGGCACCCGCCGCGCCAGGTCGCGCAGTTCATCCTCCCAGCCGAGGAAGTTGCGCGACCCCGTGCCGCGGTACAGCCGCAGGGTCATCTGCCGGGCCGCCGGCGTGTAGAGCGCCATCGCGCGGCGGATGTAATCGGCCGGCACGCCGGGCGCGTCTTTCTTGAGCTGGCGGATGTACTGCGCCTCGTTGAAAGCCGCCATCCCCAGCTCCCCCACCAGCGGCGTGCGCAGCACCTGAGCCAGGGGGCGCCAGCGATAGTCCGAGAAGAAGTTGGTGTTGAAAACCGTGATGCGCCGCACGCGCTCCGGGCGCCGGATGGCCCACGCCAGCCCGAAGTGGCCGCCGAAGTCGTGCGCGACCAGGTTGAGGGGCTCCTGGATGCCGAGCGCATCCGCCAGGTCGTCCACCCAGCGCGCCTCGTTCTCCAGCGAGACCTGAAAGCCGGGCAGCGGCGCCGAACGGCCGTAACCGGGCAGGTCCGGCGCCAGGCAGCGATACCGCCCGCGCAAACGCTCAATGACAGGCAGCCACATCTCGCCCGAGTCCGGGTTGCCGTGCAGGAACAGGGTGGGCGTCCCGGCGCCTTCATCGAACAGGTGGACGGCGGCGCCTTGAACGGAGATGGTCTTGGACGTCATGTCGGTCTACCCTCCGGTTGTCAGGCCTGGGGCGCTTTGGCCCGCGCGATGAAGACCGTGGCGGCCAGCGCCAGCGCGGCATACAGCAAGTTGAACGCCAGGATGAGCCAGGCCGGCTGCCAGAACACGCTGAAGTTGGCGTTGCTGACCACGGCCGCGAAGGCGAGCAGCAGCCAGACGGCGACGATGGCGATCAGGCGGTGTCGGGAAGTCATGTTAGCCTCCATGTGTTGAACATCGAACCCGGGCCTAGTATGCGCCGAATGCGGCGGGGCGTGGTCGCCGCGGGGTGGACAAAAAGGGATACAATCGCCGCGTGCCCGACCCGTCTCCCGTCACCTTCGGCGGCTGGCTCAGGCTGCGCCGAAAATACCTCGACCTGACCCAGGCGGCGCTGGCCGACCAGGTCGGCTGCTCCGTCGCCGCGATCAAGAAAATCGAGGCCGGCGACCGGCGGCCCTCGCGCCAGGTGGCGGCCCTGTTAGCCCGGAGTCTGCGTCTGCCCGAGGCCCAGCAGGCCGCCTTCGTGCGCGTCGCGCGCGGCGAACTGCCCGTTGAACGGCTGCCGGCCGCCGCAGGCGTCACGGGCTCGCCCGCCGGGGCTTCAGCGCCCGCGGTTCAGCACACACTGCCAACGCCGGCCAACGCCCTGATCGGGCGCGAGGTCGAACTCGCGGCCCTGGCCCGCCTGCTCATGGACCCGCGCTGCCGGCTGGCAACGCTCACCGGGCCGGGCGGCAGCGGCAAGACCCGCTTGAGCCTGGAGGCCGCGCACTCCCTCCAGCCGGCCTTCGCCCACGGCGCCGCCTTCGCGCCGCTGGCCGGCCTGGCGGCGGGCGCCGGCCTGGCCACCGCCATCGCCGAGGCGCTCCGCTTCACGTTCCACGGCGGCGAGGCGCCGCTGCGCCAGCTCTGCGATTACCTGCACGACAAACACCTGCTGCTGGTTTTGGACAACCTCGAACACCTGCTGGACGATCCGGCGACCGCGCAGTTCGTGGAGGCCGTGTTGCAGGCCGCGCCGCGCGTGACGGCGCTGGCCACCTCGCGCGAGCCGCTGCGCGTGGCCGGCGAGTGGGTGCTGGAGATCCAGGGCCTGCCGGTCCCGGTCGGCCCGGATGGGGCCGAGACGAGCAGCGCGATGGCGCTCTTCGCGGAACGCGCCCGGCAGGCCCGCGCCGACTGGAGCCCGGACGAGGCCGAGCGGGCGGCGGCGGCGCGCATCTGCCGGCTGGTGGACGGCATGCCGTTGGGGATCGAGCTGGCGGCGGCCTGGGTGCCGGCGCTGTCGGCCGCCGAGATCGCGGATGAGATCGAGCGCGGGCTGGATTTCCTGGCCGCGCCCGGCCGGGGGATGCCCGAGCGCCACCGCTCGCTGCGCGCCGTGTTCGACCACTCCTGGAAACTGCTGACGCCCGAGGCGCGGGCGGCGCTGGCGCGGCTGGCCGTTTTCCGCGGCGGCTTCACGCGCGCGGCGGCCGAGGCGGTGGCGGGCGCCGTGCTGCCCAGCCTGTCGGCGCTGGCTGGCCAATCGCTGCTCTGGCGCGGCGCGGCTGGCTGTTTCGACCTGCACGAACTCGTGCGCCAGTAC
>DAOUAB010000135.1:0-2087 GCA_034434015.1 Anaerolineales bacterium | reverse complement strand
GCTCGCGTTACCACCGGGACGCCGAGGCGCGCCGCGCTTTCCTGTACGGCGGCTTGCAGGCCCTGGACGCCGACCTGCGCCGGCGCGGTTCGCGCCTGATCGTGCGCCGGGGCCGACCGCTGGACGCGCTGCGGCGACTGGCGGCCGAGACCGGCGCGAGCGCGCTCTTCGCCGAGGAGGACTTCAGCCCGTACGCCCGCCGGCGCGACGCCGCCGTCCAGCGCGCCCTGCCGCTCACCCTCACCGGCGGCGTCGCCGTGCGGCGCCCGGCCGAGGTCCAGAAGGCCGGCGGCGGTCCCTATACGGTCTTCACGCCCTTCAGCCGCGCCTGGCGAGCCCTGCGCCCCCCGACGGAGGGCGACCTGCTGCCCGCGCCGGCCCATCTCCCGTCGCCTCCCACAGAGCTCGACTCGCTGCCCATCCCCGCTCCTCCGGCCCGCCCCGCCCTGTTCCCGCCGGGCGAGGCCGAGGCCCGGCGCCGCCTGGAAAGGTTCGTGTCGGACCGGATCTTCGCCTACGGCGAAGGCCGCAACCAGCTGGACGCCGAGGGCACCTCGGCGCTCTCGCCCTACTTCCGCTTCGGCATGCTCTCGGCGCGGACGGCCGTGGTCGCGGCGCTGAAGGCCGGCCGGTCCGCCGGGTCCGCCTACGCCCGCCAGAGCGCCGACGCCTGGCTGAGCGAACTGATCTGGCGCGAGTTTTACCTGCACATCCTGTATCACTTCCCGGACGTCCTGAAGACGGCCTTCCAGCCCGGCCTGCGCCGCATCCCGTGGCGCGACGCGCCGGATGAGTTGGAGGCCTGGAAGGCGGGCCGCACCGGCTACCCGGTGGTGGACGCCGCCATGCGCCAGCTGGCCGAGACGGGCTGGATGCACAACCGCGCCCGCATGATCGTGGCCTCGTTCCTGGTCAAGGACCTGTTGATCGACTGGCGTCAGGGCGAGCAGCACTTCATGGACCGCCTGGTGGATGGCGACCCGGCCGCCAACAACGGCGGCTGGCAGTGGACGGCCGGCACCGGCACCGACGCGGCGCCGTACTTCCGCATCTTCAACCCCGTCCTGCAAAGCGCGAAGTTCGATCCGCAGGGCCGCTTCATCCGGCGCTTCGTGCCCGAACTGGCGCGCGTGCCGGACAGGTTCATCCACGCCCCGTGGACGATGAGCCCCCTGGAGCAGCGCGCCTGCGGCTGTGTCATCGGCCAGGACTACCCGGCGCCGATCGTGGACCGGGAGGTCGTCAAGGCGCGCACCCTGGCGGCCTACAAACAATCCAAGGCCGGGCACGACGCGCCCTGACCCTGGCGCGCGGCGGCGCCGGTGCGTATCGGCGATAGACTACAATCGCTTTGGCTGCGTTTACGGATCAACCTATGCTGGACTTCACGCCGGTGCGCCAGAAGCGCATGACGATGGCCGAACTGGTCAAAGACCTGACCCGCGACGACCTGCGCCGCCTGACCGACGAGATGATTGACGCGCAGCTCCGCCTGATAGCGGAGTGCCAGGAGGCCGATGTGACCTTTGTGCCGCAGGACCCGGACGCTTTCGACGAGGCCGCCGCCTCCGAGGCGGACGTCAGCCTGGCCTGGACGCTCGGCCATGTCATCGTGCACACCACCGCCTCCGCCGAGGAGGCCGCGTTCTTGGCCGCCGAGCTGGCTCGCGGCGTCAGCGTGCCGGACCAGCGCCGTTCACGTTACGAGGTCCCCTGGCAGACAGTGACCACCCTGGCCCAGTGCCGCGCCCGGCTGGAGGAGAGCCGGCGTATGCGGCAGGCGACCCTGGAGGTCTGGCCGGACCCGCCGCACCTGGACAACACGCACCGGCTGCGGCCGGACGGCCCGCCGGTCAACGCCGTGGAGCGTTTCGTGCGCGGCCTGGCCCACGACGACAGCCATCTCGGCCACATCGCCGAGATCGTGCGCCAGGCCCGCGCCGCGCGCGAACAGGCGACCGCCTAGGGGGACGCCAGCAACGCCAACAGCGCCGCGTTGAAGGCCTCGGGCGCTTCCTCCATCGGCAAATGGCCCACGCCGGGGATGACGATCAGGTCTGCGCCCGGCAGGGCCGCCTGCAGGGCTT